>CACGEC010000012.1 GCA_902572005.1 uncultured Pelagibacteraceae bacterium
AATTAAATGAACAACTATTTTGTAATACTGGCTGCTGGAAAAAGTAAGAGATTTCACAAGAAATTAGATAAACAATTCTATATTTATAAAAATAGAGAAATTATTGATCATTCAATAGATAAATCTTTAAATTCCAAGCTTTTTAAAAAGATTTTAGTTGTTACAAATAATTTAAAACATTTTAAGAAAAAAAAATATTCAAAAAAAGTGAGTTTCATTAAAGGTGGTAAAGAAAGATCAGACTCTTCTTTGAAAGCGTTAAAATATCTCAAGAAATATAAACCGATGAATATCTTAATACATGATGCTGCAAGACCAGATTTTTCTATTAAATTAGTAAAAAATCTAATCAAACACCTTAAGAATTATAGAGCAGTCGTTCCATATATAAATTCCAGGGATTCAGTTAAATATAAAATTAAAAATGAGTTATTTAATTTAGATAGAGATCATGTTTTTTTTACTCAAACCCCACAAGCATTTAGATTTAATGATTTATATGAGCTTTCTTTACAACAAAAAAATAAAATTACTGATGAGGTAACAATTTTTATTAATAGAAACTACAAGATAAAATTTATTCAAGGAGAAGAAAAAAATAATAAGATAACATATCTGAATGATATAATAACCTCAAAAACCTACTTTGGTATAGGCTTTGATATTCACCGTTTAATAAAGAATAAAAAACTTTATTTAGGTGGTGTAAAAATTCCTTTTCATTCAGGCCTAAAAGGACATTCTGATGGTGATGTAATCTTACATGCTATAACTGATGCAATTTTAGGTGCTACAAAGAAAAAAGATATTGGCACCTATTTTCCAAATACAAAAAAATATAAAAATATAAGATCTCCAAAAATGTTAAAACCAATTATTGAAAATCTTTATAAGTCTAATTTTTCAATAAATAACCTTGATATAAATTTAATTTGTGAACAACCTAAAGTTTCAAAATATCGAGATAAAATTATTAACTCAATATCAAAGTTGACAAATTTAAATGAAAATCAAATTAATCTAAAAGGTAAAACAGTAGAAAAATTAGGTTTAATAGGTAAAGAAAAAGCAATTGCTTGTGAAGTAATAGTTTCAATAACAAAATATGATTAAAACTATAAATACATTATTTGTTACCATGTTTGGTTTAGGTAAATTACCAAAAATTCCTGGTACTTTTGGATCATTAGCAACAATATTCATACTTTATGCTCTGTTTCATAAATTAAATTTATCCTCGAATTTAATATTGGTAGTTTTAATTATCATTTTTATTTACTCTTTTTTTGCAGTTGCAAGTCATATTAAAGATAATGAAAACAAAGATCCAAAAGAGGTAATTATAGATGAATTCATTGGTCAATCTATACCAATTTATCTTTATGAAATCTCACATGGAACAGTAAAATCAGCTGACGAAGCTATAATTTTTTATAGTCTTTGTTTTGTATTATTTAGATTTTTTGACATTGTTAAACCATTTCCAGTAAATTTTTTTGATAAAAATTTTAAAAATAGTTTTGGAGTAATTATGGATGATGTTTGCGCAGGTTTTTATGTTGTTTTATCTTTAATTTGTTTTATGGTTTTAAATAGTTATTTTGTATAATGAAATCTTTAATAAGACTATTAACTAAAAAAAAACTTAAAATTTCATTTGCAGAGTCATGTACTGGAGGTCAGCTTGCCAGCACTATTACTTCTATTAGTGGTGCATCAAAAGTATTTAATTTAGGTTTAGTCACCTACTCTAACCAAGCAAAAATTAAGATTTTAAAAGTAAATAAAAATATTATTAAAAAATATGGTGCTGTTAGTTATGAATGTTGTTATGCAATGGTTAATAATTTATCTAAGATATCTAAAGCTAATATCAATGTCTCAATAACTGGTATTGCAGGACCAAAAGGTGGTACTAAACAAAAACCTGTCGGTCTAGTTTATATTGGAGTTAAAAAAGGTAATAAAATAGAAATAAATAAGTGCTTATTTAAAGGTAAAAATAGATCATCAATACAAAAATCTACTGTTAAAAAAGCTTTAAATTTAATTCTTAGTATTGCCAAATAACTCCTCAGCTCTGTTCTGAAAAGCATCAGCTATTTTTTCTAAACCAAATTGAAAAGAGACTATCATTAAAGAATTTAAAAATTTATTTTTAATTTCAAAATCAATATCAAAAGTGACCTCTGTGATACCATTTTTTTTATCAGAAAAAGTCCAATTATTTGAAAGATGATTTAAAGGACCATCAATATTTTTTACAAATATCGTATCATTTTCTTTATTAAAAACTACATCACTTTTGTATGTATCTTTAAATGGTCCTTTACCAATAGTTAGGTCAGCAATAATCTTTTTTAATTCACCTTCGTCTTTGACTTCATAAATCTTAGCATGATAACAAAAAGGTACAAATTCAGGATATCTTTCAATATCAAGTACAAGATTTACTAAATCTTCTTTTTCACATTCTATTAACCTCTTTACAGAAGCTTTTGGCATTAATTTATACTTAATCTTTTTTTTTGAAGTTTAGCAAAATCTTCATCAGCATGATAAGAAGATCTTGTTAGTGGTGAAGATGAAACCAAAAGAAAACCTTTTGATTTTGCAATTAATTCTAGTTCTTTAAATTCATTTGGATGATAATATCTTTCAAGAGGATGATGTTTTACCGACGGTTGAAGATACTGACCGATTGTAATGAAATCAACATTTGCTGATCTTAAATCATCCATAACTTGGATAATTTCATCATGTTCTTCTCCTAGTCCCACCATTATTCCAGATTTTGTAAAAACTTTTTCATTATTTTTTTTTGCATTTTTAAAAGCTCTAACGATGCAAAATATCTAGCACCTGGCCTGACCTTAAGATAAAGTCTTGGTACAGTCTCAATATTATGATTAAAAACATCTAAATCAGCTTCAAGTAATTTTTTATATGAATCTCCTTTTCTAAGAAAATCAGGTGTTAAAACTTCTATAGTTGTGTTTGGATTTTTTTTTCTTGTAGTTTCAACAACTTTTTTGAAATGATTTGAGCCTCCATCGGGTAGATCATCTCTATCAACAGAAGTAATAACCACATGTCTCAAATTAAGTTTTTTTTACAGCATTAGCTATTTTAATATCTTCAAATGGATCTAGTTTTTCTGGTTTACCAGTTTTAACATCACAGAACGCACAAGCCCTGGTGCATGTGTCACCCATAATCATAAAGGTAGCATGTCTTTTACTCCAACACTCTGTAATATTTGGACAATTAGCTTCTTGGCATACAGTAACAAGATTACTCTTATTGACTACAGTTTTTGTTACAAAAAACTCTCTACTATTTATCAGTTTTGATCTTATCCAATTAGGTTTCTTTTTAATTGGATTGATCGGATTTTTTATTTTTTCAGGATGTCTAGGTTTAATTTTTTGTGTCATTTTCTTTTATTATATAAATTTCTTCATTTTTTTTTCCGAATATAAATCTTTCTCTAATCAAAGTTTCAATATAATCAAGATCTAGATTGTCACTTAATAATGAATTTTTGAAATCCAAGTCCTTAATTTGGTTGATAAGTGATATTTCTTCCTTTTTAAGATTGCTTAAAATATTTTTTTTATCAAAATAAGAAATAAGGCCTCTTTGCCCCGACAAAAGATTAAAGAAAAAATACAAAATCAAGAAAGTGGCTATTAATAAAAGATAATTTTTTTTTAATCTTTTAAGCATTAATGAATCTTATTCATTCTAGCTTTTTTTCCAAGTTCTTCTTCTATACGTATTAATTGATTATATTTTGCAACTCTTTCAGATCTTGCTAAAGATCCTGTTTTTATTTGATTTGAATTAGTTCCAACTGCTAAATCAGCTATAAAAGTATCTTCACTATCGCCAGATCTATGAGAAATAATTGTTTTATAACCAATAATTTGTGCAAATCTAATTACATCAAGTGTTTCAGAAACTGTGCCAATTTGATTGAGTTTTATTAAAATCGAATTAGATGAAACGTTTAAAAAACCCTTTTTAAGTCTTTCAAGGTTTGTAACATAAAGATCATCACCAACAATTTGAACTTTTTCTAGTGACTTCATTAGCATACTCCATGCAGACCAATCATTTTCTGCAAAAGGATCCTCTATTGACTTAATTTTGTATTTTTTAATGATCTTTTTGTATTCTTTAATTGATTTTTCAACTGATATAAATTTTTTTGAATGAATTGAGTATTTGTTTTTTTTATATAATTCATTTGCAGCTACATCCAAACATATTGAAACATCCTTCCCATTAACAAAGCCTGATTTTTTTATTGCTGAAACTATTAGATTTAAAGCTTGTTCGTTACTACTTATCATTGGTGCAAAACCCCCTTCATCACCGACAGATGTTGATAATCCTTTATTCTTAATTAGTTTGCTTAAATTTTTAATCACAACAAAACAAATTCTCATTGCATCTGAAAAATTTTTTGCTCGATCAGGTCTAATCATAAATTCTTGGATCCTGAGACCGTTATCAGCATGAGCTCCACCATTAATAATATTCATTAAAGGATAAGGTAATTTAAAATTATTTCTTATAAAAAAAGTTTTATATAAAGGTATTTTTTTCTCTTTAGCAGAAAGCTTTTTAACTGCCATAGAAACAGCCAATATTGCATTTGCACCTAACTTTATTTTTTGTTTTGTACCATCTAAATTTATCATTATAGTATCAATTCTTTCTTGATTATGAATATTGTACCCTTTTAATTTTTTTGAAATTTTATTATTAATTAGATTTACAGCGTTAAGAACACTTTTACCTAAATATCTTTTGTTATTTTTATCTCTTTTTTCAAAGGCCTCGTATGTTCCTGTTGAAGCACCTGATGGACAGATTGCTTTAGCACTATTCTTTTTTGTAAAAACTTCAGCTTCAACAGTAGGATTTCCTCTACTGTCAAAAACTTGACGGGCTTTTACTTTTAAAATTTTACTCACTAATTCTTAATCAAATTATCTATATCTGTAAGTTGTTTTAACAAACTCTCTAATTTATTTAGAGGTATCATATTAGGTCCATCAGATGGTGCATTGTCTGGATCCTGATGTGTTTCAATAAATACTCCTGCCACACCAACTGCAACTGCTGCTCTAGCTAAATGTTCAACAAATTCTCTTTGACCACCACTTTTTTCCCCAAGTCCTCCTGGTTGCTGAACTGAATGAGTGGCGTCAAAAATAACTGGATAACCATTCTTAGCCATAATTGGTAAAGACCTCATATCTGAAACGAGAGTGTTGTAGCCAAAGCTTGCACCTCGTTCGGTTACTAAAATATTTTTATTGCCAGAGTCAGAAATTTTTTTAGTCACATTAACCATATCCCATGGAGCTAAGAATTGTCCTTTTTTAACATTTATAATCTTATTAGTTTTTGCAGCGGCAATTAATAGGTCTGTTTGTCTGCATAAAAATGCTGGAATTTGAATTACATCAACATGCTTACTCACTAAATCACACTGATCAATGTTGTGAATGTCTGTTAATATTGGAACATTTAATTCCTTCTTTATTTTATCAAAAACTGGAAGTGATGCTTCTAATCCAGCTCCCCTTTTACCTTTAAGGCTCGTCCTGTTAGCTTTGTCAAAAGATGTTTTGTAAATAAAGCCAATTCCAAATTTTTTTGTTATTTCTAATATTTTGCCTGCCATATCCATCGCATGTTGTTCGGTTTCTAACTGACAAGGACCAGCTATAATACAAATCTTATTATCATTAGAGATCTCTAATTTTCCACAATTTACTTTAATACTACTCATTTGTGATTTTTTGCAGCTTTGATAAAAGATGAGAATAAAGGATGAGGCGATAAAGGTCTAGATTTAAATTCAGGATGAAATTGAACTCCTATAAACCAAGGATGGTTTTTTAGCTCTATTATCTCTGGCAATTTATTATCTGGTGACATTCCTGAAAAAATTAATCCCTTTCCTTCAAATTGATCTTTAAGATTATTGTTAACTTCATATCTATGTCTGTGTCTTTCTTTAATAGATCCTGATTTATAGATTCTATTTATGGCAGAATTATTTTTCAATTTTGCTTCATATAAGCCTAATCTCATAGTTCCGCCCAAATCTTTATCTGTCCCTTTAATTATTTTACCATTTTTATCCCATTCATTAATCAAACCAATCACTGGATAGCATTTTTTATCTAATTCACTTGATCCAGCTTTTTTAATGTTCAATCTATTTCTTGCAAATTCAATTATAGCCATCTGCATCCCAAAACAAATACCCAGAAAAGGTATTTTGTTCTCTCTTGCAAATTTTATAGCTGAAATTTTACCCTCTGTACCTCTTTTACCAAAACCACCGGGTATTAATAATCCCGAAATATTCTTAAGTCTTTTTTTAATTTCACTGCTTTTTAAATTGTCTGATTCAATTCTTATTAAATTTACTTTTACTTTATTAGAAATACCTCCATGTATTAAGGCTTCATCCAATGATTTATAAGCATCTTTCAAATTTACATATTTACCGATTATTGCAATATTTACAGATTTTTTAGTGTTTAAAACAATTTTAGTTATTTTTTTCCATGGGCTTAAATTGGCTCTTTTTTTTGATTTGAGTTTAAAATATTTTAAAACCTGTTTATCAAGTTTTTGATTAAAGAAACTAATTGGTGCTTCATAAATTGTTCTTACATCAACTGTTTCAATCACGTTATCAATTGGTACATTGCAAAATAAAGATATTTTTTTTCTTTGATCTAACGGTATTGACTGTTGAGATCTACAAATAATTATATCTGGCTGGATACCAATACTTCGTAACTCTTTAACGGAATGTTGGGTCGGTTTAGTCTTAATTTCATCTGATGATTTCAAAAAAGGAACAAAAGTTAAATGAATGAATAATGTTTTTGACTTGCCATGTTCATTTGAAAATTGTCTTATGGCTTCAACAAAAGGTAAACTTTCAATATCACCTACTGTACCGCCAATTTCACATATTACAAAATCCTCATCAGTAATATCCTTTTTTATAAATTCTTTAATTCGATTTGTGATATGAGGTATAACTTGAACTGTTTTTCCAAGATACCCTCCTCTTCTCTCTCTTTTAATTACATCACTATAGATACGACCTGTTGTAATATTATCTGATTGTTTAGATGATATATTTGTAAATCTTTCATAATGACCTAAATCTAAATCAGTTTCTGCACCATCATCAGTTACAAAAACTTCTCCATGTTGAAATGGACTCATTGTTCCTGGATCCACATTAAGATAAGGATCCATTTTTCTTATTCTAACTTTATAACCCTGAGATTTTAATAAATATGCTAACGAAGCTGAAGATAATCCTTTACCTAAAGATGAAACCACGCCGCCCGTGACAAAAATAAATCGCGCCATGGAAGTATCTTATAGCGAATAAAAAACTAATTGAAAAGTATTAATTATTATTTTCTGGAATTTCTGGCGTATCCTCGGTTTTTTCCTTGACTGTATCTAAAACTGAAGAAGTTGGAGCCAGATCTCCTCTAGAAACTATAGTAAGGGCTAGGCTACAAACAATGAAAAGAGTAGCTATAACAGCGGTAGCTTTTGTCATAAAACTACCTGCAGATCTAGAAAACATAAAATTTTCCTGTGAAACCCCTATACCTAGTGCGCCACCCTCAGATTTTTGCATTAAAACTATCAAAACCAAAATAATGGCAAAAATGATATTAAGGACTAATAATATGTTTTCCATGAGGATTAATTATATGTTTTTTTAATTATATCAATAAATTTTTTGTGGTCTTGAGACGCTCCCCCAATTAAAAAACCATCAATGTTTTCTATCAATTTTAATTGATTTATATTATCTGAATTAACAGATCCTCCATAAAGAACTTTAAGATTCTTAATCTTTTTTTTAATAAAAGTTATTGTCTCAAACAATTCTTTTTTTTTTGGAATTATGCCTGTCCCAATAGCCCAAACGGGTTCATAAGCTATTAAAATATTTTTACTTTTTTTTATCTTTTTTAAACCTGATGCAATTTGTTGATTTAAAACTTTTTTTGTTAATTTTTTTCTTTTTTCTTTTAATGTTTCACCAATACAAAAAATAACTTTAAGACCGGAGCTTAAAGAGTTTTTTATTTTCAAATTAATTAATCTATTATTTTCACCAGCTTTCCTTACCTCTGAATGACCAATAATGACATATTTAGCACCCACACTTTTTAACATTTTTGAATTTACTGAGCCCGTGAAAGCTCCATATTCTAATTTTTCATGACAATTCTGAGCGCCAACTTCTATTTTAGAATTTTTTAATTTTTTTGTCATCGGACGAATTAAAGTATTTGGAGGACAATAAATTACTTTAACAATCCTTTTTTTTTTAAAGGTTTTGAAAAATTTCATCACTTTATGCAGTGAATTTAATGAGTTTAATCCTCCAAACATTTTCCAATTTGCGATAAAATACATATATTTATTTGTCATATGTTAAAATTTAATCTATAGGTTTGCTTTTTATAGTTCAATAAATTTATAGAGTAATGATTAGTAGTTTTAGAAATTTTGCCAAAACTAAATTTGCGGGTTTATTAGTTTTTATCATGATTATCCCATTTGTTTTTTGGGGCATGGGAAGTATGTTTAGTAGTGGAAATACCAATACAATAGTAAAAATCAACAAAGAAAATATTTCTACTCAAGAGTTTATAGATTATCTGAATAACTCGGGTATTCCGCAAAATACTATTAAAGAAAATTTAGATAACAATATAATTGAGGAATTATTATCTAGTTTAGTATCTACAACATTGCTTGAATTAGAGGTAAAAGATTATGATATAATTATATCAGAAAACACATTATTAAGAAAAATTAAATCTAATAAAAATTTTATTGATGAAAATGGAAAATTTCAAAGAATCAAATATGAAAAATTTTTACTAGAAAACAATCAATCAGCTCCAGGTTTTGAATTAAGATTAAGAGGGCGAGAGTTACAAAAAAATTTATTTGATTATATTGGCGCTGGTACAACTTCGCCAAATTTTTTAATAAATAAATTGTACGAAGAAGAAAATAAAGAACTTGAGATAGAATTCATTGACTTAAAAAGTTTTTATAAAAAGAAAGAAAATATCACGACAGACGACTTAAATAAGTTCTTAACTGATAATAAAGACCAATTAAAAATGGAATATCTTGATTTTGATTATGCGATAATAAATCCAAAAAATTTAATAGGTGCAGATGAATTTAACCAAACTTTTTTCGATAAAATTGACCAAATTGAAGTTGATATATCAAATGAGATACCTTTTAAAAATATTGTATCAAACATAAATATAAAGCCTATCAATATAAAAGATTTTAGATTTTCTTCAGGAAAAAATGAGATTGAAAAAAAAATATTTGAATTAAGAAAAAACAGGTTTGATATTTTTGAGATAGAGGATGATTATATCATCTATAAGATACATGATATTAAAGAAAAGGAACCTGATTTAAATGATATTGTAACCAAAAAAGAAATTATCGATCTTTTAACACAAAAAAATAAGTTTGATTATAATAAAGAACTTTTAGATAAAATTAAGAATAAAGAATTCAGCAATAATGATTTTAATAAATTAGGCAAAAATCAAATTAAAACTATTAAACTTAATTCGATGAGAGATAATAAAAAGTTCGAAATAAACGCAGTGAAATTATTATATTCTCTTCCAATTAATTCATTTACATTAATTAATGATGAAGAAAATAATATTTATCTTGCAAAAGTAAAAAATTTTCAAAATGAAGAAGTTAATAATGAAAAATTAGCAGAATATGCAAATAAACAAAATTCTTATATTAAAAATACTATGCTAAAATCATATGACTTATTTTTAAATGATAAATACAATGTGGTTTTGAACCAAAAAACAATAGAACGAGTTAAAAATTTCTTTCAATGATAATCAATCGAAGCTTCAAAGAATTTAAGTTTCGACACAGAAGCAAAAAAAATCAAATAATATATACATTCAAGAAAATTCGAAACGATGATGATGTAACAAATTTAATCGATAACTTCTTAGTAGAAAAAAATAGTTTTATCTTTGAATCAGTTGAAAAAGGGAAAATCAAAGGTAGATACACTATTTTTGGTAAGGATCCTGATAAAATCTGGGAATTCAATAATGAAAATTCGTACTTAATTAAAAATAAAAACAAATTCAAATTAAGTAAAAAACCTAGTGAATTAATTGAAAAAATAATTGAAGAGTTTAAGTTTGAAATTCCATCAAGTTTACCACCAATATCATCCTTAATATCGGGATATTTTTCATATGACTCAATTAGATATATAGAAAAAATTTCAAATACATGTAAAGACGATCTTAAAATTCCAGATGTAAGGTTGTTAAGACCCAGAACACTTGTAATTCATGATAATCTTAAAAAAAAAATTTTTTATATAATAAATATATTTAAAGATGAAAAAATAAATAATTACAAAGACAAATATAACAAAATTAAGTTAGAACTTTCTAAACTTTTAATTCAATCATCAAAAAAACCTTTTTTAAAGATAGATCAAAAGAATAATGATAATATTAAAGTTAAATCTAATACTTCAAAAAATAAGTTTCTTAAAATTGTTAATAAAGCAAAAAAATATATTAAAATTGGGGATATTTTTCAGGTTGTTTTAAGTCAAAGATTTGAGGCAAAATTAACCAAAAAACCATTAGATATTTATAAAAAATTAAGAATAACTAATCCATCCCCTTTTATGTATTTTTTCAATTTTCATGACTTTCAAATAATAGGAGCAAGTCCTGAAATACTAGTGAGACTTAGAGACAATAAAATTACAGTTAGGCCGATAGCAGGAACAAGGCCAAGAGGCAAAAATAAAGTTCAAGATAAATTCTATGAAAAAGATTTGCTTAAAGATAAAAAAGAACTTTCTGAACACTTGATGTTGCTTGATTTAGGTAGAAATGATGCGGGTAAAGTCTCAAAAATTAATTCTGTAAAAGTAACTGAAAGCTTTATAATTGAAAGATATTCTCATGTAATGCATATAGTTTCCAATGTTGTTGGAGCATATAATAAGAAATTTTCAAAATTTAAATCACTCTTGGCTGGTTTTCCTGCTGGAACTGTTTCTGGAGCTCCTAAAATTCGAGCTATGGAAATAATTGATGAATTAGAAACAACAAAAAGAAAAGTTTATGCAGGTGGGATAGGATATTTCTCAGCAAATGGCGAGTTTGATACTTGTATTGCTTTAAGAACTGCTATTGCGAAAAAGAATAAATTTTATGTCCAAGCCGGTGCAGGAATAGTTGCAGATAGTAAACCAATCAAAGAATATGAGGAAACAGTAAATAAAGCTAAAGCCTTAATAAACGCATTAAAATGAAAAAAATAATTTTAATTGATAATTACGACAGTTTTACATTTAATTTGTACCATTATTTGTCATCGTTAAAAATTTACGTAGATGTTTTTAGAAATGATCAAATTTCTTCAAAAGAAATCGTTAAAAGAAGATACAATAAAATAGTAATCTCACCAGGACCGGGTAATCCTAATCAATCAGGTAATTGTCTCAAAATTGTAAAATCTTTATATAAAAAAATACCTATACTTGGGGTTTGTTTGGGTCATCAAATAATAGGACAAGTATTTGGATCTAAAATTGTTCAGACAAAGAATTTGATGCATGGAAAAACAAGTAAAATAATTTCAAAAAAAATTGGTATATTAAAGAATCTTCCTAAAACTTTTGAAGCAACTCGTTATCACAGCTTAATTATCGATAAGAAATCGCTATCAAAAGATCTTGAAATTACAGCTGAAACTAAAGATGGGTTAATAATGGGCGTGAAGCATAAAAAATACCATGTTCATGGAGTGCAATTTCACCCTGAAAGTATTAAAACTAAGATAGGTATTAAAATATTAAATAACTTTATTAGAATTAAAGATTAATGAAACAATTCATAGAAAAAATTAAAAATAAAGAAAATTTATCATTTGATGAAAGTAAAGCAGCTTTTGAATTATTAATGGAAGGCAAAGCTGAAGATCAAGAAATATTTGATTTTTTGACAAGTTTATCAGCGAAAGGTGAAGCTTCCGATGAAATAGCTGGTGGAGTTTTTGTACTTAGAAATAAGTCTAAAAGAGTAAATATTGAAAATTGTGTTGATACATGTGGCACTGGTGGAGACGGTATGAACACACTTAATATATCAACAGCCTCTGCATTGTTGCTTGCAAGTATGGGTGTTAAAGTAGCTAAACATGGTAATAAAGCAGTTTCATCTAAGTGTGGATCTGGTGATGTATTAGAGGCTTTAAATATAAAAATTGATTTAGAGCCAAATGACATAGAAACTCAAATTAATAAAAATAATTTTGGTTTTATGTTTGCACCTAATTATCATAGTACTATGAGGTTTGTTGGACCAACTAGGAAAAAAATTGGAAAAAGAACTATATTTAATATGATTGGACCATTAAGTAGCCCTGCTCTAGTAAAAAGACAAGTAGTTGGTGTCTTTGATCAAAAACTATTAAAAATATTTGCCAATGCTTTAAAAAATTTAGATATTAAATTTGCATGGATAGTTAATAGTGAAGATGGCTTAGATGAAATATCTCCGTATGCTAAAACAAATGTAATGCAATTAAAAGATAATAAGATTTCTGAAATTATTATTGATCCAAAAGAATTAAATATTAATGCAGAAAGATTTAGTAATCTTGTTGGTGATGATGCTAAATTTAATTCAGATAAAATAATTAATATATTTAACGGTGAAGATAATGATTTTTCAAAAGCTGTCTGCTTAAACGCTGCTGCAGGGTTAATAGTAAATGAAACTCATCAAAATTTTACCGACGCCTACAATAATGCAAGAGAACATATTTTATCAAATAAAGTTATTAAACATTTAGAAAAAATTCAAAATGGCTGAAAATGTTCTTGAAAAAATAATTAATAAAAAAATCGAAAAAATAGTAAATTTAAAAAAAACTATTTCACTTGAATCATTAGATAAATTAATTAATACAAATAAAACATTTATAAATTTTAAGGAAAAAATCGAAAATAATATAAAAGAAGATAAATATTCAGTTATTGCTGAAATTAAAAAAGCAAGTCCCTCGGCTGGTGTAATTATAAAAGATTATGATCCTATTAATATAGCAAACATATACAATGATAATAAAGCTACTTGTTTATCAGTTTTGACTGAAGAAGATTTTTTTTTAGGAAACCTGATACATATTAGCAAGATTAAACAAAAAGTTAATTTACCAATTTTATGTAAGGACTTTTTTGTAGATAAATTTCAAGTACCTTTGGCAAAAAGTTACGGAGCTGATGCAATATTAATTATATTAGCTGGTGTTAGTGATAAACTTGCTGATGATTTATATAACGAGGCACTTAAATTAAACATGTCAGTAATTGTTGAAGTTCATACCGTTGAAGAAGCAAAGAGTGCCCTAAGATTTAAAGATGCTTTAATTGGAATAAATAATAGAAATTTAAAAACTTTAAAAACTGACATAAATACAACTTTTGATATTCATGATGTTTTAATTGATCACCCTGGTCCATTAATTTCTGAAAGTGGAATTAAAACAAAAGATGAACTGTTGGAACTCTCAAACAAAACCTCTATTAAAACTTTTTTAATTGGTGAATCACTTTTGAAAAATTTAGATAATAATTCTATTTTTTCAGTTCTTTAGCCAAATAATCCCCTATTTTATTAGCTTTTTTTACTATTGTGAATAGTAAAGAACTTTTGTAGAACAGATTTTGTACGATATTTGTTCTTATGCTAACAAAAAAACAAAAAAACCTGCTTTTATTTATCAACAAGAAGTTGAGAAGCTCTGGTGTATCTCCTTCTTATGAAGAAATGAAGGAGTCTCTTAATTTGAAGTCTAAATCAGGAATCCATAGATTAATTAGTGCATTAGAAGAAAGAGGATTTATTAAAAGGCTAGCTCATAAAGCAAGAGCTTTAGAGGTAATCAAATTACCAGAGACGGCTTCAGCAAATGATATTTACAACAGTTTTTCACCTAGCGTTATTAAAGGTGGTTTAGATGATGATAAACCTATGTCTGACGATGTAGAAGTACCAGTTTTGGGAAAAATAGCTGCAGGAACACCTGTAGAAGCTATTCAAAATGAGGTTTCTAGAATTCCATTGCCAAGTAACCTGGAAAAAAATGGTGATTATTTTGGTCTTAAAGTACAGGGAGACTCAATGATTGAAGCTGGAATTAATGAAGGCGATACTGTTATTATTAAAAGAACCGATACAGCCGATAATGGAAAAATAGTTGTTGCATTAATTGATGAGCATGAGGCTATGCTTAAAAGAATAAGAAAAAAAGGTAAAGTTGTTGCGCTTGAAAGTGCAAATAAAAACTACGAAACTAAAATTTTTGGCCCAGATAGAGTAAAAGTACAGGGCGTATTAGTATCTTTATATAGAAACTTCTAGTAAAATAGTCTAAACATTTTCAATGAAAAAAGTAGCAACAAGATTTGCTCCATCTCCTACTGGACCTTTGCATATTGGTGGCGTGAGAACAGCATTATTTAATTGGTTGTTTTCTAAAAACCAAAAAGGTAATTTTTATCTAAGAGTTGAAGATACTGATAAAGAAAGATCAAAAGATGAATATAAAGAACAAATAGTTAAATCGCTTAAATGGATCGGTATTAACTATGATGGAGAAGAATACATTCAATCAAAAAAAGTTGAAGATCACATAAAAGTTGCGAATGAATTATTAAAAAGTGGTCATGCGTATAAATGTTATTGCTCTAGTGAAGAAATAGAAGATCAAAAAAAAAGAGCAAGACAAAAAAAAATTCCTTACATCTATGATAGAAGATGGAGAGATAAAAAAGAAATTGATGCTCCTAAAGATATCAAGCCAGTAATTAGATTTAAAAGTAAAATAGATGGAACATCTGTATTAAAAGACTTGGTACAAGGTGATGTTAAAATAGATAACAATACTATTGAGGATTTTATTATTTTAAGAAATGACGGAACTCCAACGTATAATTTATCAGCATCAGTCGATGATCATCAAATGAATATGACGCATATAATTAGAGGTGATGACCATAAAATAAATACTTTTAAACAAATTCAAATTTATCAAGCTATGAAATGGGAAATACCATCATTTGCACATATACCTTTAATACATACTATTGAAGGAAAGAAGCTATCAAAGAGAGACAAGGCTTCTACGTTGGATGATTACTCTAAAATTGGTATTATGCCTGATGCTCTTAGGAACTATCTTCTTAGATTAGGATGGTCTTATAAAGATAAGGAAATATTTACTTTAGATGAAAGTATCAAACATTTTAATCTTGAAGGAATTGGTAAATCTCCATCAAAGTTAGATATGAGCAGAATTTTATCAATGAATGAACACTATATTAAGAATATCAATGAAAATGATTTATTGGATCAATTAACTGAGTATTGCAAATTATATAAAAGTGAAATTCAATCAGATAAAAAAGATAAGATTAAAAAATCCCTTACCTTCCTAAAAAACAAAGCTAAAACCCTGGAAGATATATTTAATAATGGTCAATATATAATGGTTGATGAAATTAATTTTGATCAAGATGATATTAAGTTAATTGATGAAAAGGCCAAAAAAGTCATTTCTGATTTCAATACTCAATTTGGTAGCGTTGATAAACTTAGTAAAGAAACATTAGAGCCAATAGTGAATAAGTTGATTAAATCAAACGATACTAATTTCAAAGGGGTTGGGCAGCCTTTAAGAATAGCTTTAACAGGTTCAAAATTTGGACCTGGTATATATGATATAATTATTTCACTTGGAAAAGAAGAAGTAACAAAAAGATTAACCAATAAGAAACTTAGTTAATATCGAAGAGGCCTCATCAGAAGATGAGGTTTTTGATCTAATTTTTGTTAAAGTTTCCTCACAATCATTAATTTGTTTTTTCATTAATTCTGGATTTTTTAAAAAATAGACAACAGAATTGTAAATCTCTTTAGCGTTACACTCATTTTGAATTAATTCTGGAATTATTTCTTTGTTATTAATTATATTAATAATGTTAGCAAATTTTATTTTGACCAACATTTTAACAATTAAAAAATTTAAAAAATTCATTTTATAGATAATTATAGAAGGAACTTTTGCATTGCAGATTTCAAGAGAAACTGTTCCAGATTTAGAAACTGCAAAAGTAGATCTATTTAGTATTTTTTTTTTTATATTTTCATCGGAAATAACTTCAACATTTTTTAGATTTTCATTATTAATCTTTTCATTAATTAAATTCTTATTTTCATCGGTTGCATGAAACACAAAAGTAAAATTATCAAATTTTGCATTCATCATGTTTATAAAATCTATTAAGATAGGAGAAAGTAAATTTACTTCAGATGATCTACTACCAGAAAAAAGAGAAATAATTTTTTTATCATTTGAGATGATGTTAGATAGATCTATCTTATCTTTAGTCTCATGTTCTAGTAATGGGTGTCCAACAAAAGTATTTGGAATATTTTCTTTATCAAAATATTTTTTTTCAAAATCAAACAATAATAAAATATGATCTAAGAATTTTTTAAACTTTTTTACTCTACCCTCTCGCCAAACCCATACTTGAGGAGCAACATAATGAATAGTTTTGATATCATTATTTAATTTTTTAACTTTTTCAGCAACTCTTAATGTAAAATCAGGACTATCCACACTAAACAAAATATCTGGATTAAATTTTATTATTTCTTCAACAGTTTTATTTATTTTATTCTTTATTTTGAAAATATTTAAAAAAACACTTGTGAAGCCAATATAGGTAATTTCTTTAAGATCATAAATAGATTTTATTCCTAATGAATTTAAATGTGTCCCACCAACGCAAGAATATTCGATATTAGGGTTATTCTTTTGAAGTTTAGATATGACTTTTGAAGCTAGTTTATCTCCTGAAGGTTCACCAGTTAATATAAAAATTTTTTTCATTTAACTGAGATAAACATTCTATTCTTATTAGCTAATTTAATACATTTACTTTTATCTAAAAAAACATGTTGTTTACTTTTAATAACAATACCTTTTAATCCTGCGGTCTTACTTTGTTTTATAGTTTTTAATCCAATTGTTGGTAGATCTACTCTTAAGTCTTGTTTTTTTTTTGGAAATTTTACTAAAACACCATGATTTCTAAACTTTTTACTACTACTTTTTTCAAGCATTTTTTTAGTTCCACCCTTTCCCTCTATAGAAACTACTTTATTATTTCTAACTACAACTCCTTGACTAAAATTATATTCTCTTAAACTATTTAAAGTTTTAATTGCTTTTTTAATATCTAATTGGTCTTGTTTGTTTGGTTTGAATTTTGAATAATTGCCTTTTTTTAATGAAAATTCAGGATTGAATTTAAGTGAATTTTCAGTTTTGATCTTGTTTTGGCCCAATATCTTAATGATTTCTTTAAGTATTGCTGCATCACCAAGCTTCGATGCTTTGATAATTCTTGGAATATAATAAATACCTTTGAAGTCTAATTTCAGTTTAGAAAAGTTTGGTTTATTTACTTTTCCAGCAAATAAGACTTTTTTACAATTATTTTGCTTGAGAATATTAATGATTTTACCAAATTGACCTATGGAAACTGAATAAGATTTTTTATCCTTTTTAAACTTCTTTGATTTTGACAAATCAATTATCAAATATTTAATTTTTCTTTTTTTGATAGTTTTTAAAATTTCCTTTGGAAATTCAGTATCACCAAAAATTAATCCTATCATTTTACGAAAACGGTGTGCAAATAGATCTTTTCTTATCCTTTATTATAAAATCAATTACATTCTTGACTAATGGATTTTCTTGAAAAGAACCGTTCAATTTACTTATATTTTCATTAATATTCTTTGTGGCAAAAATCTCCTTATAAGCTTCACTTAAACCTAATATGTCCTTATTTTCAAACTTTGCTCTTCTTAAGCCTATTAAGTTTAATCCTTGTAATGAGTTTCTATTTCCTGTTGATAATCCATAAGGTATTACATCATGCAGTACACCTGTCATCCCACCAATCATTGCCATTTTTCCAATCCTTGTGAACTGTTGAACTGCAGAGTTTCCCCCTATCACAACATTATCTTCAATAATTGCATGGCCACCTAAAGGAACATTGTTCGCAATAATTACATTATTTCCAACCTGACAATCATGAGCAACATGAGAAGAAATCATAAATAAACAATTATTTCCGATGATTGTTTTACCTCCACCACCCACAGTTCCTGGATTAATTGTTACATATTCTCTAATTCTATTATTATCTCCAATTACCAAATTTGTTGGTTCGCCGTTGTATTTTAAATCTTGTGGGTCATTAATAGAAACAAATGGGTATATCTTATTTCCTTTACCAATTTTAACATTCCCTGAAATATTAACATGAGATTGAATTATGGTGTTTTCTCCAATTTCAACATTAGGACCAATTACACAATAAGGACCTACTTGAACATTTTTATCTAGCTTTGCTTTAGAGTCTACAATTGCAGTTTTATCTATCATCTATTACTTTTTAAAAATTCTCTTAAATTTTTTGCTGGGTATCCCATAACTTTAGTATTGTCAGGTATATCATTTATAACACCACTGCCACCTCCAATTTGGACATTGTTTCCAACTTTTAAATGACCTGAAACTCCAGCCTGTCCACCAATCATAACATTGTTACCTAAAGTAGAACTTCCAGCAAAACCTACTTGACCAGCAATGATACAATTATCTCCAATCTTATTATTGTGGGCAATATGCACTTGATTATCCAAGTATGTATTTTTACCAATTATTGTATTTGATAATGAACCTCTATCAATTGTAGAGCCGCAGCCTATTTCGCAGTTTTCATTTATTACTACAATTCCAATATGTGGATATCTTATATTTTTATCTTTATTAGGAAAAAAACCAAAACCCTTTTTGCCTATAACACATCCATCTAATATATTTACGTTATCTTTGATTATTGTATTTCTAATAATGACGTTAGAACCAATAGAACAATTTGAACCAATAATTACATTCTTTTCAATAATTGTATTGTGACCAATTAAACAATTTTTTCCTATTTTAACATTTTTACCTATCAAAACATTTTTTCCAAATTTTACTTTCTTTTTTAAAGATGTTTTAGAAATATCTTTTGCAGAGTCATCAAAATCATCCAATATTGATTTTGGATAAAATTCTTTAGTAACTTTTGCCATTGTTAATAATACATTCTTAACAATAATCTTTTTACATGATGAGGGTAGAAATTGAGAAAGATTATCTAAAGTAATGCAGTATGAGGCTTTAGTTTTTGATGCCAATTCTGAGTAATTTTTTGAATGAAAAAAAGTTAAGTCTTTATTAGATGCAGAAATTAAATCTGAAACATTATAAATTTTATCTTTTTTAAAATTTTCTTTATTTTCAACATCAACTTTAGACAATAATTTTTCTATATAAAAAGGGCCTATATTTTTAAAAAAAGGGTTTAACATAAAAGAATATCTATCAAAATTTTCGATATTCTTTGTATCAACTATTGTTACTAATTATTTTCTATCAACTATAGTTGCAGACCACTGGGCATCAGCCATTTTTTTGCCTTCAACAAATGCATCGCCCTTATATTTCCATACTCTACCATGAGATCTAATAGCTTCAATTTTTAATTCAAGTCTACAATCTGGTATTACAGGATTTCTAAATCTTGCTTTTTCAACACTCATTAAGAATACAAGTTTATTTTCATATTCTTTTTTATCTATGCCATGCGCCGTTAAAGCAGCTGCAGCCTGACCAAAGGCTTCTACAATTAAAACACCTGGCATTACTGGGTTATCTGGAAAATGTCCCTGTACATAAAAAGCATCTTTTTTTACGTTCATGATTGCAGTTGCTGAATGAAGTTTTTTTATATCTATTAATTCATCAATTAAAAGCATTGGCTCTCTATGAGGTAGTAAATTGATAATTTGTGATTTATTCAGTTTCATAGTTAAAAAATTAAATTTTTAAAAAGTTGTACCTAAATTAAATCTAAAAGTTTCAGTTTTATCTGTTGAGGCTTTTGTAATAGGTTGTGTTAATGAAAAACTTAAAGGTCCAACTGGAGTTAATAAATCTACCCCAAGGCCTGTTGAGCTTCTAATTTTTCCATTGTCATCAAGAGTGTCATCATAATCAACTCCCCAAACATTCGCTGCATCGATAAAATAAGAAAAGTCAACGTTTTCTACTGAAGAAAACATAAAAGGTAAATTAGTTGATAAATTTAAAGTACTAACATAATTACCACCAATATAATCTGAATTTTCTATTGGGCCAACCTTACCTTTTTGAAATCCTCTTAATCTACTATATGGAACATTTCCTCTTTTTGAAATTCTTACATCTGATCCATTAATCGAATTGACAGCTTTTAGATACAAACCAGCTTTTCCAATCATATCTTTATTGTTATTTAGTGGTTTATAATGCGTATACGTAAAAACATTTGAAATTTCAGCGTTATCAGAAACCATCGGAATAGTTTGATAAAAATTAGTTCTATTACCTTTAGTGGGTCTATAATAAGAGTCTCTTAAATCATAGGTTAAACTATAATTTACGTAAAGGTCTTGATATGTTCCCTCCTGTTTTTTTAAATTATCAGAAGCTTCGGAATTTGTGTTTAAATCTTCAAATCTCAAATCTATTTCTGGTTTAAAAAATAAACTTTCATATTGTTCAAAGCTTGTTCCTAATGAAAAACCTACCTCTGAAACTTCATAACCAAAATCAGTTAAATTGTCAGTTGAAGTTGATTCTAAGCTTGTAAAAAGAGTATTATCTGAATAATTAAAATTAGGTTTTGCGTAAACAAACTTACCCTTAATTGAATCTTCTGATATTTCTAAATTAGTATTTAAATTTATACCTTTTCCTAAAAAATTCTTTTCTTTAATACCACCACCTATTGTTGAACCGGATGTACCTACACCAGCTCCTAATGATATTTCGCCAGTCGGTTGTTCTGCTACGTCTATGTTGATAACTTTAAAATTATCAGATGAGCCTTTTTTAACTTCAGTTTCAACTTTTTTAAAAATACCCAATGATTTTATTTGATTTATGGATTTATTGAATAGAATTTTGTTAAACGGATCACCCTCATCAACTACTAAGTTATTTCTTATAACTTCTTCAATTGTATTAAAATTTCCAGTTATATTAATTCGTTCAACATAAGATTTTTCAGAATCTACCACATTAAAATTAAAATTTATTTTATTACCATCTAAAAAAACCTCTTCTACTTCGGCATTAATAAAATCATATAACTTTAAAGAGGCTATATTATCTATTTCTTCTAAAATTAAATTAACACTATCAATTGAGTATCTTTCATTTTTAAGTTTTTTAAAAATTTTATTAATTTTAATAAAATCTGACTCATTATAATCATCTGGCAACGAGATTTTAAAATCATTAAAATAAAATTTTTCACCTGAGTTAATATTATAAACAAGCTTAAAAAAACCTTCGGTATCTAATTCTGCATATGAGTCTAAAATTTGGACATTATAAAATCCCTGGTTTTTATAATAATTTTCAAGCAATCTTTTATCAAGATCAATTAATTGTGCATTGAGATAAACCTTATTTGAAACAAATTTCCAAAATTTGTGCTCTTCAGACCCAATTACCTCAAGTAATTTTTTATCTTTTATATTTTTATCACCTACAAAAAGTATTTCTTTAATTCTAGCTTTTTTCCCTTCATCAATGTCAATAATTAATCTTACAGAATTGAGATCATCATTTTTAATCATAGAAGTTTCAACATTTGCAAAATAAAAACCGTTAGCTTTGAGAACATTATTAATTGTATTTAAATCATTGTTTAAAAGACTATCTGAAAAAGACATTCGATCTTTCAAAATCATTACTTCACCCAGCTTTTCTATAAAAGCTGAACTTTTAATTCCTTTAATTTCTATATTTTCAATAATTGGGTTTTCAATAACTTTAATTTCCAAAATACCATTATTAAAAATTAAATTAACATCTTGAAAAAAATTAGTTTGATAAAGATTTTTAATAGATTGATTTAATTTATTAGAGTCAAAATTTATATCTTTAGATATTTCACCTAAAACTAATATCGTTTCTTTTGAAATTCTTTTATTTCCTGATAT
>CACGEC010000013.1 GCA_902572005.1 uncultured Pelagibacteraceae bacterium
TAATGAAATTGATGGACCAGGTGTAGAGAGAGGCATGGTTTTTCAACAAGGAGCTTTATTTGAATGGCTAACTGTAGCAGAGAATGTGAATTTTGGATTAAGAATGAAAAAGGAAGATCCAATTAGCACCGCAAAAAAAGTTGAGGAATGGTTGGATATAGTTGGGTTAAAAGGATTTGGAAATACACCAACCTATCAATTGTCTGGAGGAATGCAGCAAAGAGTTGCTTTAGCAAGATGTCTAATTAATGATCCAGATTTAATTCTTATGGATGAACCATTAGGAGCTCTTGATGCTTTAACCAGAGAAAAAATGCAGTCTTTAGTTTTAAAAATCATGTTTAGATTTTGAGAAACTAAATCACTCATAAAATTACTTTTTTTAAAATCTTATTAAAAAAATAGGCACCAATTTAATAAATTGGCGCCTATTAAATTTTTATTTCTCTATAAATTATAGAGGTAAAAAACTAGTGTCTACGTTTCCTCTTGGTGTTCCCATACCTTTTAAGAACGCATCAAGGTTTCCGCTTTCCATAGATTTTTTAGTTTCTTCAGGTGTTAGAAATTTAAAGCCACTTAAAGTATCTTTCATGTCTCCAACTTTCATTTCAGAAGCCTTAGCCATTACATTCATATTGCTTTTACCAGCTTTATATCTTGCATTAGCTTCGTGAGTTACTTCTATGAAAGTTCTAAGCATTCCTGGATTTTCCTTCATAAACTTTGTAGTTACTGAAGTAATATCTATTCCTAAAATACCTGCAGCTCTAGCTTCATCTACAGTAAGTAATCTTGAACCTACAGCAGTTGCAGCTTTAATAGAGTTACCACCAAATAAACATGCCATTACAACATCACCACTTACTAAAGCAGCAGCTCCTTCCTCAGGGTCCATTTGAATAATATCCATTTTTTTTCTGTCAGCTCCAACAACTTTCATACTTTCATCAAAAACGTATTCAGCCATTGTTCCAAGTGGAACAGCAACTTTTTTACCTTCTAATTCAGTAGCGTTTGCTTTTGTAATTCCAGAAGCATTAGAAGTAACACAAGTAGTTCCTCCCATTCCGTATTCCATTGCAATATCAACTAATTTGATAGGTGCTTTAGATTTCACAGCATTAATAAATGGTACTAATCCTTGTGAGTAAGAAATATCAATATCTCCTGCTAACATTGCATCAGTCATTGCCCCACCATTTGTGAAGTTTGTCCATTTAACCGGCACTCCTAAAGCTTTTGCAAATGCTTTTTTTTGCATATCTTCTAAATTAGGACTTGGCCATTCTAGAAAGTAAGCAACTCTAACTTCTTTTGCTGCTGAATTAGCAACTGACATACTTAAGTTAAGAGCTACAAAACATCCTAAAAGAAAACTAATTATTTTTTTCATTTATTCCTCTTTGTTGATTTATAATTATATTAGTTAAAATTAAATTTTGCTGGATGTAAAACAAAAAAATGTCTATTTTTGATACAACTTTGAGTTGCGTCAATAATTTGGTGGTTAATTATACCTATTTAGTCTAAAGAAACTTTTAATTAAGATAATTAAAAAATTTTATAAATAAAGAAAGATTCTATGAGCTCAGAAAACAGGACTTCAGTACCAAATTCATTAAATGAACATTGGATGCCATTTACATCTAATAAAGATTTTAAACAAAATCCAAGACTAATTACTGAAGCAAAAGGTGTTTATTTAAAAACACATCATGGCAAAACTCAAATTGATGCAAGTTCTGGGTTGTTTTGCAATCCGTTAGGACATGGAAGAAAAGAAATTACTGAAGCTGTAACAAAACAGCTAGATACTTTAGATTACGCTCAACCATTTCAACAAGGTTTTGGTGGTTCATTTGAATTAGCAACAAGAATTTCAAAACATACACCAGGTAATTTAAATAAAATGTTTTACACAATTTGTGGATCAACTGCTGTTGAAACTGCAATTAAAATTGCTGTTGCATATCATAGAGCTAAAGGAGATGCGCACAGATTTAGATTCGTTGGAAGAGAACGTGGTTATCATGGAATGAATATAGGTTGTGTTTCAGTTGGTGGAATGGTTAATAATGTAAAAACTTTTGCAAGTATTTTAATGCCAGGTGTTCAACATATGAGACACACACATTTACCTGAGCATAAATTTGTAAGTGGCCAACCAGAAACTGGTGGCGATTTAGCTAATGATTTGGAAAGAATAGCAAGCAACTTTGGACCAGAAAATATTGCTGCTTGTATTGTTGAACCTATAGCGGGCTCTACTGGAACATTAGTTCCACCAAAAGGATATTTGCAAAAATTAAGGGAAATATGTGACAAACATGGAATACTTTTAATTTTTGACGAAGTAATTACTGGGTGGGGCAGAACAGGATCTTCTTTTGCCGGACATGAGTTTGGCGTAACACCTGATATAATGACAATGGCAAAAGCTACAACAAACGGTGTTGTTCCAATGGGAGTTGTTGCGTGTAAAGACGAAATTTATGATGCAGTTATGGATGCTTCACCAATGGGATCAGTAGAATTGTTCCATGGTTACACTTATTCTGGTATTCCAGTTGCTGTTGCAGCTGCATTAGCAGTTCAAGATATTTTTGAAAAAGACGATATATTTAATAGAGCAAAAAATTTGGCTCCATATTTTCAAAAAGGTTTATTTTCTCTTCAAGATTTAGAGTCTGTAGACAATATTAGAGGTTACGGAATGATGGGTGGAATTGATATGAAATTAAATACCAAACCCGGTAAAGCAGGATATGAATGTTTTAAAGCATGTTATGAAGCAGGAGTTAATTTTAAAGCTACGGGAGATTGTTTAATCATTGCACCACAGTTTATATGTGAAGAAAAACATATTGATGAGATTATTGATAAATTAAGAACGGGTATTACTAATTATCAAAAAAACCAAAAAAATTAGTTAGTTTATAATTTATAAACAACATTTTAAGAGAGTAATAATGCGGATAGGCGTACCTAAAGAAATAAAACCTCAAGAAAACAGAATTGGTTTAACCCCTGATAGTGTTAAAGTTTTAGTATCTGAAGGTCATGAAGTTTTAGTTGAAAATAATGGTGGGTATGAAGCTGGATTTGAAAATGATCAATACACTAAAGCTGGTGCAAAAATTGTAAATAAAGCATCAGACATTTTCAATGATGCTGAAATAATTGTAAAAGTAAAAGAACCTCAAAAAGTTGAAGTAGACATGATTAGAGAAAATCAAATTGTCTACACCTATCTTCATTTAGCTGCAGCAAAGGAACTTACTGAAGGATTAATAAAATCTAAAAGTATAAATATTGCATATGAGACTGTAACTGATGACAATGGTAGACTTCCATTACTTGCTCCAATGAGTGCAGTAGCAGGTCGTATGTCAGTTCAAGCTGGAGCACATTGTTTAGAAAAAAATCAAAAAGGTAGAGGGGTATTATTAGGTGGAGCACCGGGCGGTGAACCTGCTAATGTATTAATTCTTGGTGGGGGAGTAGTAGGTGAAAATGCTGCAATAATAGCCACAGGCATGAGAGCTAAAGTTCATGTCGTTGATAAATCTGAAGCAAGGTTAAAACAATTAGTAGAAATATTTGGAGATAAAATTATTCCAGAACAAAGTGATAAAATAGATTTAAATAAATTAGTTGCTGAAGCAGATTTATTAGTAGGTGGTGTTTTAATACCAGGTGCAGAGGCACCAAAATTAGTTACGAAAGATATGTTAAAATTAATGAAAAGAGGTTCCGTCATTGTTGACGTTGCAATAGATCAGGGAGGATGTGTTGAGACAAGTAAACCTACAACTCATGGAGATCCAACTTATATAGTAGATGATGTTGTTCATTACTGTGTCGCAAATATGCCTGGTGGAGTTCCGAGAACATCAACATTTGCATTAAATACAGCAACACTTCCTTATTTAGTAAAACTTGCAAACAAAGGATATAAAAAAGCTTTAGAAGAAGATAAAAACTTTTTAGCTGGTTTAAATGTTTGTAAAGGTAATGTTACTTATAAAGCGGTAGCAGATGCATTTAATCATGAATTTGTTGAACCGTTAAAATCATTCTAGTTAATATAATCCAAATACTGATTAATAAACTTTTTTAATTCCATCTTGATATAATATGAATTAATAATGTTATAATAACTTTAAGAATATTTTATTTCAATTATGTATATAATAACAGGATCTACAGGACTGATTGGCTCTTCAACTTGTGAATATTATTTAAATAAAAAAAGATCAATAATTGGAATAGATAATGATCTAAGAAAATATTTTTTTGGCATTAATGGCTCTAACAAGTGGAAAGAGAAAAAATTAAGAAAAGATAAAAATTATAAACATTATTCTGTAGATATCAGAAATAAACTCAAAATTTTTGAAATCTTTAAAAAGTATAAAAAAAAAATTAAAGCTGTAATTCATACTGCTGCTCAACCTTCTCATGACTGGGCTGCAAAAGAACCATTTACAGATTTTGATGTTAATGCGAATGGTACTTTAAATTTATTAGAAGCTTTGAGAAAATATTGCCCAAATGCATCATTTGTTTTTACTTCTACAAATAAAGTTTATGGTGATACGCCAAATTTTTTACCCTTAGAAGAAAAAAAATTAAGATATGAAATTAAAAAAAGTCATAAATTTTTTAAAAAAGGTATAGATGAGACTATGTCAATTGACCATACTACCCATTCTATTTTTGGAGCTTCGAAAGCAGCAGCAGATTTATTAGTGCAAGAATATGGGAGATATTTTAATTTAAAAACCGTGACATTTAGAGGAGGATGTTTAACAGGAGAAAATCACTCAGGAGCACAGCTTCATGGTTTTTTATCTTTTCTAATTAAGTCAATCATTAATAATAAAAATTATTCAGTTTTTGGATATAAAGGAAAACAAGTAAGGGACAATATTCATAGTACTGATGTTGTTAGTGCATTTGATGAATTTATTAAAAAACCATTACGAGGTGGAAAAGTATATAACTTAGGTGGTGGTCGAGAAAACAGCTGTTCAATTCTTGAGGCAATCAAAATGATTGAACAGATAAGTGGAAAGAAAAGTAAATATAAAATTTTAAATAAAAATAGAATTGGAGATCATATTTGGTGGATATCTGATAATTCTGAATTTAAAAAAGATTACCCAAGATGGAAAATTAGAACTAAATTAAAAAAATCTATTGAAAAAATGATAAGTCATGAATTAAAAAATAGTAAATGACTAAAGTTTTACCAGAATCAGTAAAAACTATTGTAATAGGAGGTGGAGTTGTTGGATGTTCTGTAGCTTATCACTTAGCGAAATTTGGATGGAAAGACACAATTCTTTTAGAAAGAGATCAATTAACTTCAGGCACAACTTGGCATGCCGCTGGACTTGTAAGTCAATTAGGTCCATCAGCTGCAATAACTAAAATAAGAAAATATACTTTAGACCTATATAAAGAACTTGAAAAAAAAGTTGATCATTCAGCTGGATTAAGACTGAACGGTGCACTTTCAATTGCTCAAAATAAAGGAAGGTGGCAAGAACTTCAAAGACAAGCAACGACTGCTCAACTTTATGATGTAGATGTGAGAATTTTAGATAAAGATCAAATTAAAAAAGATTACCCAATAATTAATACAGATGAAGTTATTGGTGGAATTTTAATGCCAGGTGATGGTGCCGCTGATCCATCGGGTGTTACTCATATGTTAGCCAAAGCAGCTAGGAAAGAAGGAGCACAAATTTTTGAAAAATCTCCAGTTGATGAAATTTTAACTAAGAATGGAAAAATTTCAGGAGTAAAAGTTAATGGCCAAGAAATTGAATGTGAATATGTTGTTTTAGCTTCAGGGATGTGGTCAAGACAAATCGGAGAGAAAGCTGGAGTCAGTATTCCACTTTATCCTGCTGAACACTTTTATATAATTACTGAACCAATAGAAAATCTTTCAAAAACTTTACCAGTTATTAGAGATTTTGATAATCGAACTTATATTAAAGAAGATGCAGGCAAAATATTGGTTGGTATTTTTGAAGGTAATTCAATTCCTGCTTGGGATAAGACTAATAAAGTACCAGAGGATTTTTCTTTTGGTGAATTTCAAGAAAATTTTGAGCATTTTGAACCGTATTTAGCAGCAGCTATTAAAAGATTCCCTGTTTTAGAAACTGCAGGAATACGTAAATTTTTTTCAGGACCAGAATCTTTTACTCCAGATACCAATACTTTATTAGGTGAAGTACCTGAAGTTAAAAACTTTTTTGTATGTTGTGGATTGAATAGTATTGGAATTGGCAGCGGAGGAGGAGTTGGTAAAATTACTGCGGAATGGTTAATGACTGGACATATAAATGAGGATATTTTTAGTTATGACATAAAAAGATTTCAAAAATTCCATTCTGAGCTAGGTTTTATTAAAAAGAGAATAACAGAGTCACTTGGAGATTTATATGGAATGCACTGGCCATTTAAACAACACAAAACTTCTAGAAATGTCAAAATTCTACCTCATCATGATAACTTAAAAAGTTTTGGTGCATGCTTTGGTGTTTCAGGTGGATATGAAAGACCAATGTGGTTTGCTTTAGATGGAGAAAAAGCTGAATATGAGTACAGCTATAATTATCAAACTTGGTATCCTTCAGCAGAATATGAAACTAATAACACTATTAAAAACGTTGGTTTATTTGATTTAACTCCTTTTTCTAAGTTTGAAGTTAAGTCAGATATTGCTCATCAAGAACTTCAAAAAATTTGTACTGCTAATATCAAGAATGAACCTGGTAAATGTGTTTACACTCATATGCTTAATCCTGATGGAGGAATAGAAACAGATTTAACAGTTGTTTGTGTTGAAAATAATCATTTTAGAATAATAAGTTCTGCAGCAACAAGAGAAAGAGACAAATTTCATATTAAAAAGTATCTTTCAAAAGATATTGAATTAAAAGATATAACAGATGATTTATGTGTGTTCGGATTATTTGGTCCAAAAAGCAGAGATCTAATAAAATCAATATCTAAAGATAATTTCGATAATAATGATTTCAAATTTGGCACAGCAAAATATATCACAATTGAAGGTATAAAGATTTGGGCTCAAAGATTGTCTTATGTTGGAGAATTAGGTTACGAATTATATATTGATTTTAAAGATGCAAAAAAAATCTATGAATTAATCATTAATAAGGGAAAAGATTTTAATCTTTCGAATTGTGGGATGCATGCGATGGATATAATGCGAATGGAAAGTGGATTTTTACATTGGGGCCATGACATTTCTCCTGAGGAAAACCAGTATCAAGCTGGATTGTCTTTTACTATCAGTAAAAAAAAGGATGTTGATTTTATAGGAAAAAAAGCAGTAGAAAAAATTAAACAAGAAAAGACAAAAACTAGATTTGCAATGTTTACTCTCAAAGAGAGTGAACCAGGCAAACCTTTATTACTTCATGATGAGCCTATTTATATCGATGATAAAATTATAGGAAGATCAACTTCAGGGAATTACTCATTCAATTTTAAAAAAAATTTAGTATTTGGTTATATTAAAAATGATTTATCAAATGATGAACTTAAATCTAAAAACTTATTCATTGAAGTGGAAAAAAAGAAATACCCAATTTCAATTCAATTAGGGGCCCTAAAACGAACAGATTATAAAAATTTATAATTAAGTTTGTCTTCTTAAAATAAGAACAAAAATAACTGAGGTTATCATCATGATTAATGCATAAGCTGCAGTTGGAACCATATATGTCATATTAGTACCAAACAATTGTAGTCCTACAAAAACTGCTAAAGTTCCATTTTGAAGTCCAGCTTCTAAAGAAATACATCTTCTTTGAGCAACACCAGTAGTAAAAAATTTAGCTATATAAAAAGCTACGATCATCATTGTAACATTTAATGCTAAGGCAATTGCCCCAGCTCTTGTTATGAACATCACAATGCTATCCCATTCTTCAATATAGATAGCAATAAAAACAATACAGAATAAACCAATAGATATTCTATTGATAATCTTCGCATTATTTACGATAAAATTACCCCACAGTTTTCTTAAAATCATCCCAAGTATTACTGGAACTGTCACAACAAAGAACATCTTTAAAGATATACTAAGCATTGAAACTTCTTTTTTGACGTATGTGATGTCAAATAATTCAATAGATAAAAAAACTACATAAGGAACAGATACGATACTAATTAAACTAGTAATCGCTGTTAAAGATATTGAAAGAGCCACATCTCCATTAGCAAATTTTGTTAGTACATTTGAAGTTACTCCACCAGGAGCTGCTGCAATTAACATTACACCTAATGCTAATTCAACAGGAGTTCTTAAAATAATTATTAAAAAATATGCAACAATGGGAAGTAATACCAGCTGACAAAATATACCAATAAAAAAATCTTTAGGATTTGAAGCTACTCTTGTAAAATCTTTTACAGTCAAAGATGCACCTAATCCTAACATGATTAGTGCTAAAGCAATCGGTGCTATCGTTGTTACTATACCCATGACCCCTCTGTGTAATATTACGACAATTATAACTTAGAAGATTTCTATGATTAAATAAAGAAATTTATGAAATAGTTAAAAGATTCAGAGTTTTTCTTAAAAATTTAGCTTTGTTTCTAAAAACTTTTTTTTGATAAGGAACAACTTTATCAATATTTATTCCAGTCATTACATATTGTTTTTTATCATTAAGTTTCAAATAACCTTCACTCACTAAATATTTACATTTTCTAATTACTGTCGCTCTTGGAATATCTGTCATATCAGATAAAGACATAGCACTTACTCCAGTTGTTTCATCATTTTCTTGGTCTGTGATAATACCTTTATTAAATTTCATATAGTCTGGAGTTAAAGAGTGTACGTTTGACTCATCTATATTTTTTTTATAATTAAAAGCTTGGTTCATTACAACTGTACCCCAAAGATGAAAAGTTGCAACATCCTCAAATGCTTCATGATAACCAATGATCATTGGAATTTGCATTCTATAAAACCACCTCCAACACAAACCAAAGTTTTTTTTAATTACATTTTCAATTAGTTTTGGTTCAAGTTTTTTTGAATAAATTCCATCTCTAATGAAAATTTCAGAAATTAAATAAATATATTTAGATGTTAATTTAATTTGCCTTTCAGGCTTCACTTGAGAAAAGACAGAACGATCAATTATTATTTGTTTTTTTATTCGTCTTAAAACACCTAATTTTTCAAGTTCTAAAACTTTTCGTCTTACGGTTTCTTTAGGTAACAATAATTTTTCACATAATTCTGTAATACTAAATTTTTCTATATGAAGATTTGATTTTGAATAAAATTGATCAAATGTGTGTTGAATATTCATTTGATCATAAAATTGTAAAGTTTTTTCAACTAAAGAAATGACAATCAAATATTTATAATGATCTTTAAAAGCTTGATAAACATTATTCATCCAACTCCACTGATGAACAACCCAATCTCTTCCCAACTGATCATAGCTCTTCATCATATGATCATAAACTTGATCATCATTTAGTACTTTTGAAAAATCTATTTGCCTTAAACTCATAATTGTAAAACCGAGATAAGAAACCCAAAATGAACATGTGTCAACCAAATAGTGACCCATATTGAACTTTCATTAAATTGATAGAGTAGAACGATTGTGATTAATTTGAAGTATGACTACTAAAGGCTTTGCAGACAATAATGCTAATATCGAGACCCCAAATGATGTCGGTGTTTCTGAAAAGCCTTTAAAAACAAAGATAATAACTTCAAATAGAGTGGACATTAACGTTTTAAAATCAAAACTACAGGAGACTGAAAGTAAAGAATTTAAAAAAAATTTAACAATTTTATCATCTCTCATTTTAGGATTAGGCGTCCTAGGAATTTATCTTTCTTTATAAGTAAATTTGCAATCAAACAAAATTCGTGGTTTAATTGAATTATGAAATCATTAGGCACTAGCATTAAAGATAAGTTAGCTTCTAAATATTTAGATAAAGAGGTGCCAAAAAACCTACCAAAAAGTACAGATATTAACGTTTTGCTGAACAGGGTAAAAACTAATCAAAAAAATGAGTCCAGAAAAAAAATATATTTTTCAGCAGCAGCTTCGACGGGTCTAATAATTTTTGGTTTATTAATCTTTTAAAATCTTTCAATTTAATTAAAATTCCAAATATTTAAGCAATTAATAGATATTGAATCAAATATTAAATTATTGTAAATCATCGTTTGATAGGGCGGGGCAACTCAGTTAGTTAAAGCGCAGGATTCATAAGCCTGAGATCAGTGGTCTTGTTCAGTGTCCTGTGACCCTTAATTAAGTTTTCATTATCTTAGGCACACTCTAGGCACAACCCAGAATAAAAAAAGGAAGACTTGGGGTAAATCTTATTTAATTATAAATTTTTAATGATAAAAAGCCATATGAAGTTTAAAACATCTCCATTTTTATACAGATTAAACTATTTGATTAAGCATAAGGCTAGTGCCTCAATAATCCTAGCTTTTCTTAGATTTAAATTAACTAAACCTTTTTTTAATACCTTTAGGTCTAAGGAAAAAAAAAGATATAAAGCAATAATTAAAGACAAATTAATAACACATGATTTTTTTTCAATTAATGTTTTTGATTGGAAAAAAAATTTAAAAAAATACAAAAAAAAAGATATTAATTATTTAGAAATAGGCTCATTTGAAGGTATTAGTGCATATTTTATTTATAAATTTTTTAAAAATAAAAACATACATTGTGTAGATACTTGGCAGGGAAGTGATGAACATGGAGAAGATACAAATTTTAAAGATGTTGAGTTTAAATTTGATAGTAATTTAAAGAATATTGAAAACTTAAATAAATACAAAAATACTTCAGATGTTTTTTTTAATAATAACAAAATTTTTTTTGATATAATTTATATAGATGGTCTCCATAAATATTATCAAGTGAAAAAAGATTTGAATAATGCACTTAAATATTTAAAAAAAGATGGTATAATCATTTGTGATGATTATTTTTGGAACTTAGATGGTGATAAGTTAGAAAAACCAATAAGTGCGATTAACGAGATTGTAAATGAAAATTGCCTCAAAATTGTGGCAGTTACAACAAACCAAATATTTTTAAAAAAACATTAAATTTTTAAAAATACTTACTAAAATTAGAAAAATCTTAGCGTATTAAAAAACATATATACTTGGCACACTATAGGCACAGTCAACAAGTAAAACAGACAAATACTTGATTGGACAGAAAATAAAATCTATTATAAAACAACGACAATTAATTGGCGGGGTAGCTCAGTTGGTTAGAGCGCGGGACTCATAAGCCCGAGGTCAGTGGTTCGATCCCACTTCCCGCTACCAAAAATAAATTATTTAGTTAAAACAATATTTAGAGAAAAAACTTTTCTATTAGTTTTTTTTAACCCAATAAATTTATCATCATTTCTTGATTTAAAGATAACTTTAAATTTTTTTCTTTTAAAGAAATTAATTAAGGAATTGTAATTATGTATATTTTGCACAAGATTTAAATGGTTCGATTGAATAGCTGAAAAAGATTTTCCTAAAGTAAGAGGAGTATGTGTAATTATTATTTTCGATATACTTGAAAAATTGAGATGATTATCTAAGTCTTTCAGCGACTCTATATATTGTAAGCATGAGCCAAAATTTAAAATATCATACTTATATTTGTTAAGATTTTTTTTATTTTTTATAGTGGTTATTTTGAAAGGTTTAATTTCTTTAGCATTTTTGCTTTTGTAAGGATTAAATATAAAAAAATTAAAGTTTTGTATAATGATCTTATTTTTAATATTTGATAAACTTAAGATATTACTCCCATAGTCTAAAACATTAGTTTTCTTTCCTTTTTTTGAAAGAGTCAATACTAGACAAAAAATATCTCTAATATGATTATAGATATCTTTTTCAATAAAATTAAATTTATGTTCTTTATTAAAATTAATTATTTTCTTTGATAATTTATTACTTTTTAAATTATAACTTTGCCAATTATATTTTCTCATAAACAATTTTTAATAAATTTACAAATTTTCATTACCTCATTTAATTTTAGTTCTGGATATAATGGTAAACAAAATATACCTTTTGAAAATTTTTCAGTATTAGAAAGACTCCTTATTCTGTCAATTTTTTCATAACCTTTCATTTTATGAATAGGATAGGGATATATAATTCTAGTTTGTATATTATTTTTTTTAAGATAATTAATAATTAAATTTCTTTTTTTATGATAGACAGTGAAGGTATTATAAACATGGAAGCAATTAATATTTTCTTTCGGCATCTTTAATCCTAAATTTTTTAATTCTTTTAAATAGAGAGAAGCTAGTCTCCTTCTCTTAGTTAAAAAATTATTGACATGTTTTAATTTGAGATTAAGTATTGATGATTGTATTTCATCTAATCTAGAATTTAATCCATTTTCATAGGAATAATATTCATTAAAATACTTTTTCTTTTTGTTGTTTGTTTCAATTCCATAAAATCTAATTCTTTTAATTTTTTCAAAAAAATTAAAATCATTTGTTAAGACAAAACCACCATCCCCATAAGTTCCAAGTATTTTTGTTGGATAAAAAGAAAAACATCCTGATACACCAAAAGTACCCACAAATTTTTTTTTATATTTTGCACCCTGGGCTTGTGCACAATCCTCAATAATTTTTATTTTATTTTTTTTAGCAATTTTCAAAATCTCTTTCATTTCACAGGCTTGGCCATAAAGGTGGACTGGAATTATAACTTTTGTATTTTTGTTAATAGCTTTTTTTATTTGAGAAATGCTAATTAAATAATCTTCTCCTACATCAACTAATTTTGGTCTGCCTCCTGCATTAATAATTGCAGAAATAGTGGGTATTGCAGTATTTGCTGGAACAATTACCTCATCATTTTTTTTTAATTCTAACGCTAACAATGAAATTAAAAGAGCATCAGTCCCACTTCCTACAGCAATACCGAATTTTGCCTTATATTTTTTCTTAAAGTTTTTTTCGAATAACTCCATCTGATTTCCAAAAAAAACATTCCCTTTAGAAAGAGTTTTATTTATTTTGTTTAAAATTTTATTCTTATTTTTCTTATATTCTTCTTTATATGACCAATATTTTATCATTTTAGGATTTTTTTTAGTCTCGAAAGACTCATTGAATGGTTAAGGGGTATTTTGTTCTTAAGTGTTCTAGATGCATATACTCCTAAAATTTTTTTATTATATTGTTTAGCAAATTTATAGACTGAGGATTTTTTCCCTCCAATATTAATTATTCCTTTATGTTTAATCAATTTTGGAAACATTTTTACGACATCCTCATGAAAGATAAAATTAGTTATAAGATCCTTAAAAGCAACATTGTGAATAAAAGGTTTTTCTGTCATACAGAACCTTAAGATTAAGGAGTTTTTATACATTTGAACTGCACATTCTCCTCCCAATTTAGACCATGCATAATTGTTATAAGGAAGTAATGCATCTGTTTCTTTATAATCCCCTTTTTTTCCAGGATAAACGTAATTTGTTGAGAAATAAATTATTTTTAGATTTTGAGTTTCACAAACTTTTACTAAGTTACAAGTACCAATAATATTCTTGTCAATACTTAAACTTATTTCTTTATCATGAATATCCATTGGCCGTGATAAGGCTGCAGCATGAATAACTATTTTGATTTTTTTTTTAATCAAATATTTTTTAATAGAATTTAAATTAAGAATATTAAATTCTTTTTTACTCGGGAAAAAAATATTTTTTAATTTTGTTTTTTCTTGAAAAATCTTTCCAAATCTTCCATTTCCACCTGTAAAAACTATATTCATTTATATTTCAACATGGGCAAACCATTTGCCTTTTTTATTAAATTGTTTTTCTTTTTTAAAAATTTCATTTTTATGATTCCAAGCAAATAAAAAAGCTCGATTTGGTAAATTTTTTTTAAAATATTCCATTGACATTATGGGGATATGCGTTCCGGGAGAATATTTACCAATTTTTTCTTTTGTGGTATCACTTATATAGTCAATATAATTTGTTCCAATTTTACAGTAATTTAGAATGGTAGTACTTTTAGAAGTAGCCGCATATCCTGCAATTTTAAGCTTTCTTTTTTTATAATCTTTTAATTTCTTAATAAGTTTTTTTTTTGAAACTTCACATCCTTTTTTAAATTTTAAACAACCTTTAATGTTGTCTATATTATTTTTTTTTTCTTTTTTTAAAATTTTTTCCAAATTAATAGTAGTTTTAAATTTTCCTTTTCTTCCAACAACATACCTCATAGAGCCACCATGAGTTTTTTGAGGAATAGCATTAATTAATTCAAAGCCAAAGAGATCAAAAACTTTTTTTACAGAACTAGCTGAAAACATGAATATATGTTCATCATAGATTTGATCATATGAAACTTTTTCATACATTGATCCTAAATAAGGCTCTTCAAAAATAAATAATCCATCATCTTTGAGTAGAAAATCAATACCCTTTATCAAACTTACCAAGTCAGGAACATGACAGATCGCATTTGCCGCTGTAATGATATTTATTTTATTTTTTAAGTTTTTAAGTTTTTTCACATTTTTATAATTAAAAAATTTATTAATAGTTTTAATTCCTTTCTTTCTTGAAATAGAAGCAACATTTTTTGAGGGCTCAAAACCTATTAGATTAGTACTTTTTTTATTAAAATAATTTAAAAAAGTTCCATCATTAGAACCAATTTCAATTAAATTTTTTAAATCTTTTTTATATTTTTTTTTGATCCATAAAGAATATTTTCTGAAATGTTCAACCATTCCCTTGGAACTGCTTGTAAAAAAAGGATAGTTTTTATTAAACATTTGGGATGGTTTTGGATGCTCATTTAATTGAAATAATGAAATTTTTTTTGAAAAACCAACTTCTAAATTAAAAAAAAACTCTTTATTAAAATTTTTTTTATCAATAAAACCATTAGCAATAGGCATTTTCCCAAACGACATAAATGGCTTTAGTTTTTGTTTTGTAATTTTACAAATCATTAAATATTTCCTAGTAATTTAAGTGTATCTTTAATATCATTTTCAATATCTTGATTAAGATTTAATCCCTTCATCTGAATTTTTTTCTTACTTACATGGTAAGATAACTGATTCATAATTTCAGTTTTAACAAGTTTTACTTTAATATTTTTTTTATGTTTTCTTATTTTTTTTAAAATTTGGTTAACTGTAAAATTACCTGACAAAATATTATAGACATCATTATTAAAAAAATCTTTTTCAATACAAAATTTAAAGGTTTTAAAAGCATCTTTTAACGATAGATAAGGTCGATATTGATTTAAAGCTGTTTTATATACATAAATATTTTCGTTAATCGCAGCATTTAAACAAAACTTATTCACAGCAGTATGAAATCTAATACCTTTAGAAATTCCTGCAATGGTCCCAAATCTAAACGTGTTATATCTTAAATTTTTTCTCTCTTTTATTAACATTCTTTCCTCTATCAATTTAATATCAGCATAAGGGGATTGTGGTTTTAAATATTTTTTTTCACAGTTTTCATCAACTAAATCTGTTTGTTTCCCATAAACACTAGTTGACGATAAATGAAACAATTTAGCTTTATTTTTCTTACAAAATTTAATTACCGTTTTTAAACAATCAATATTATTTTTGTACATCTGTTTTTCTTTTCCAAAACTCTTTTCTGCATTCGTCATAGACGCACAATGAATAACATAATCAATGTTTTTAAAGTCATTTAGGCTATTTAATTTATCAACATCTCTCAAATAAAATTTAAAATTAGATTTTTTTTTTAGGTTAAACAAAGAACAAAATCTGTTAGATTTTATATTATCAACTAAAATTGTTTTTTTTATCTTTTTAATTTTATGTACATTTTGGGCTACGTAAGATCCAATATGTCCACAACATCCTGTAATTAATAGATTCATTTATTTTTTGACAATTTTTAAAAAATTTTTATATTTTTCAATATAATCTTTATATTCATATTCCCTATCGCAAAAAACCATTAATATGGAGTGATTTGTCAGAAATCTTATTTTACACCATGTTTTTGGTTTTAATAACAAACCTTGTTTTTTTTTGTAATTAATAATTTTAATTGTTTTAGTCTTACTGTCCTCAAAATGAACTTCCATTGACCCATATATTGGAACTAAAAATTGAGAACATTTGTAGTGGGCGTGATTTCCTCTTATAAAATTTTTATTTCCATAAATCATAAAAATTCTTTTTGTTTTAAATGGAATATCCTTCTTAAGAGAGAAGGGTACTAAAGTTCCACTTTTTTTTTTATATTTTTTAAATTTATATGTTTTCATTTTTATTTATATCGTGGAATATTACTGGCCAATTTAATGAGTTTGTATATTTTTTAAACCAAAAAGGTAAAAATCGTTCGGCTAAAAAAGTATACATTCTAATTTGTCCATATCCTTCTAAATTAAAACCAAAAATTTTTTCACATCTATTCAACCAATCAAATATGTAACTAAAATAATTATCAATTATTTTTGAAGATTTTGAAATGAACATATTTCCTCGTGAAAATGAATTATTAGTTCTAGTGAATAATCTAAATTCCTCTCTATCTTTGACTGGTAATAAATCGATTGCTTTATCTAAATTTTTTATTCCATGAAACATTTCAAATTGCCATCTAATATTTCTACCCCTCTGAGAGAACAAAGCTAATGGGTTTCTAATCATTGCCATTTTTCCATATTTTAAAACTTTCATGATTTTTGTTTTTTTTCCTACAAAAATTGGTTCACCAACAATTGCATCATATCCTGACCACTCTGGTTGATATTCTTTTAAAACTAATTCACTCAATTTTTGTCCTCTCGCTTCTTGATTGTTACCCCAATATTCTCGATAGTGGCAAAATCCTACCCATTCATTTTCTTTTTTTAACTTTAATAAATTTTTCCAATACCAATAATAAAATGTATATTCTCCATAATTTGAATTTTTATGTGAAATATTTTCACCCGTATTATCTCTTAACCATTCATTTGAAAATTGACCTTTATTAAGACCAACAGGTGTATAGCCTAATTTTTTAATTGTTTCTAAATGATTATTGTCTAGCGACATACAATAAATTTTTAGAAAATCCATTAACCTTTAAGAAATTCTTTAAATGTTAAATTAACTTTATCTTTAGTTGACAAAATCGGTTTTTTTATTCCCCAATTTATTTTCAAATTTTTATCATTCCACAACAAACCTCTTTCCCCTTTTTTAAATCTATAGTTTGTACAACTATAAGCTATTATGTTTTCCTTATCCAAACCACCAAATCCATGAGCAAAACCCTCAGGTATATACACAGACGTACAATTCTTATGAGAAAGAATTATTTTGAAATGTTTGCCAAAAGTTTTAGAATTTTTCCTTAAATCTAATGCAACGTCAATTATTTTACCTTTTAGAACAGAAATAAATTTTCCTTGAGGTTTTTGAACTTGAAAATGCAATCCTCTGATTACATTTTTTTTTGAGGCGGAAATAACATGAAAACAAAATTTTTTATTGATTTTTTTTTGAATTAATAGTTCTCTAAAATAGCCTCTACTATCATCAAATCTTTTATTTTTGATAATAAGAAGGTCTTTAATAGGTGTTTTTAAAATTTTCATTTAAACAAGTTTAGATAAATATTTAGAATAATCACAATTGCCATAAAATTTAATAGACCTTTTTACCATTTTTTTTGAAATCCAGTTATTATTTAAAGCTATTTCTTCTAAGCAAGCAATCTTAAATCCTTGACGATTTTCTATGGCAGAGACAAATGCTGAAGTTTTGTAGAAATCTTCAATTGAACCAGTATCCAACCATGCACCACCTCTACCAATAATATCAGCTGAAAGAAGTTTTTTTTGTTTGTAAAAATTTAAAAGATCAACTATTTCAACCTCTCCCCGTCTTGAGGGTCTTAACATTTTTGCATACCGAACAACATTATTATCAAAAAAATATAATCCAGTTATTGCAAGGTCGGATAAAAATTTTTTTGGTTTTTCTTTAATACTTATAATCTTATTTTTTTTATCTATCTTAGCTACACCAAAAGACTCCGGCTTTTGTACTTTATGGAGCACAACTTTTGCACCTTTTTTAAGTTTAGTATTGTTTAATAACTGACTAGTTAAATTTTGACCGTAAAAAAAATTGTCACCCAAGATCATAGCAACATTTGAATTACCTATAAATTTTTCACCTATGACAAATGCGTCTGGCAGTCCTCTTGGTTTATCTTGTTCTAAATAAGTTATTTTAATTCCAAGATTTTTTCCATTAGGTAAAATTTTTTTATATTGATCTAACTGTCCCTTATTAACAATAATTAATATATCTTTTATATTTGCTAGCATTAAAATTGATAATGGATAAAAAATTAATGGTTTATCATAAATTGGTAGCAATTGTTTATTAACTGCTTTAGTTAATGGGCTCATTCGAGTACCTTTACCACCCGCAAGAATTATTCCTTTTTTAATCATCCTTTTCCAAGTCTTTTAATAATATCTTTTTTAGACAATGATTTATAATATTTTTTATTTTTAAAATACCATTCAAAAGTTAATTTAATTCCTTGTCTAAAATTTGTCTTTGGTTTCCATCCTAATTTTTTCTTAATTTTATTACTGTTTAAAGCATATCTAATGTCATGTCCTGGTCGATCTTTGATAAATTTAATTTTAACTTTTTTTCCGATTTTAATAATTTTCCTTGATACATTTATTAATTCTTTTGAAACTTGCTTATTATTTAAATTTTTATTAGATCCGATATTATAGAATTCACCAAATTTACCTTTTAAAAATACTTTAAGTAATGCTTCGCAATGATCTTTAACAAATATCCATTCTCGAGAATTTGTTCCTTTTCCATAAATTGGTAAAGGTTTATTGTTAAGAATATTATAAATTAATTTTGGAATTAATTTCTCTGGGTGTTGTTTGGGCCCATAATTATTTGAACAATTTGTTACTATAGCCGGTATCTTAAATGTTCTCACATAAGAACTAACTAAGTGGTCTGATGCAGCTTTGCTTGCTGCATAAGGCGAACTGGGTTTATAGGCATAAATTTCCGAAGATCTTCCTTTAAGTATATCACCAAAAACTTCATCAGTTGAAATATGAATAAGTTTTGATTTATATTTTTTTGAATACTCCTTAAAACATTCAAGTAAATTAAAAACTCCAACAATATTACTTTGAATAAAACTTTCTGGATTATCAATAGATCTATCAACATGAGTTTCTGCGGCTAAATTAAATATTCCAGCTGGTTTATATCTAAAAAGAATTTTTTTAAGTTTTTTTGCTTTAATATCACATTTTAAAAATTTGTATTTTTTTGATTTTTTATGATCTTGAGTGTTATAGAAATTGGAAGAGTAGGTTACTTTATCGATATTAATTACTTTATAGTTTTTGCTAATAAGAAGATCTATTAAGTTACTTCCAATAAATCCCAGTCCACCAGTTACGATAAATGTTTTCATTTAAATTTTTTTACATCAATAAAAAAAAAAGTATATAATTAAGTTATTATTTATAATCAATCTATGAAAAATAATAAAATACAAGATATTTCTATTAATATATTGACTTACAGAACAGATAAAAAAATTTTATTTGACTGTATAAAATCTATCAATATTTCAGCCCAAATTAATATCATCGAAAATTCAAAAAAATTTGAAAATGAGAATTTTGTTAAAAAATTAGACAAAAATATCAAGATTTACTGCACAGGAAAAAATTTTGGTTATGCTGGAGGACATAATTATGGATTATCAAAAATAAAAACTCGATATGTGTTAATTTGTAATCCTGATATAATTTTTAGAAAAGATTATTTTAAAAATATAAAAAATTATATTAATAAAAATTCAAATTTTCATATCATAGGCTCCCAATATTCTAAG
>CACGEC010000014.1 GCA_902572005.1 uncultured Pelagibacteraceae bacterium
TTTCTTTACCAATTCCACTTGGCAGAATAACAGCTAGTTTTTTTGAATTATTTCCCAACCCTTTATTAACAAGAGATCAGTTAAGACTTTTAAAATATGATAATATAAAATCAGGAAAATATAAATCAAATTTTGAAATCGGTATACCCAGCACTCGTTATTTTGATAAAGAAGTTGAAAAATATTGCTATATGTGGAGAGAAGGAGGACAATTTTCAACAAAGCGATATGATTTAGATAAAACTGAAAATTAAAAAAATTAATTTACTAAATTATGCTGATTGTATCTTTTTTTGTATAAAGTTTGGCACCTCATCTTTTTGCGGTGCATCTTCTTTTTTACCCTTAGGTTGATAAGCATATAAAAGATGTAATTTACAGTAAGAAAAATCTTTAAGGGAAGTTCTGCCACAAAAATAAAAAGATTTTTCATTAGGATGCCCTATTGGCCATTTGCACAAATTATCATCTAATTCTTCTAATTGCTTAGGACTCTCAGGTTCAAAATCTTTTTCGATAATAAGAGATTTAAATTTACTTCTTCTTCCTCTCTTTAAAGTAGTTTCTTTATTTTCATTTAAACTCTTTGGGTTTTGATTTGATGGTGCTGATCGAGTCTTGATTTTTGCAGAAAGATTTAATCTATGAGCTTTTCCAATGACGGCATTACGAGAGATGCCGCCTATAATCTCCGCTATTTGTGATGCGGTATTTCCTTTACCCCATAGTTCTTTTAATTTTGCTACTTTTTCTTCTGTCCAACTCATTTATTCTATATAATGTGTTATTAAGTTTTATAAACACAATATACTGATATATATCTTTATAAAACAAGTAATTATTAATAGTTATCAACAATAATTAGAAAAATTGTTTAATAAATACATTCAATCGTAACTTGTATTAAATAATTTTATTTATACAAAGTTTTGAATAAAAAAAATTATGAGCTATTTAGCAAAAAATTATAACAGAAAAAAAATCTCTTTTAAATACGGTAAAGGCAGTTATCTATATTCATCTGATGGCAAAAAGTATTTAGATTTTGTTCAGGGAATAGCTGTTAATTGTTTAGGCCATGCTAATCCTAAATTGGTTAAAACTATTAAAGATCAATCAAAAAAACTGTGGCATGTTTCTAATGCTTTTCAAATCCCTGAGGGAGAAAAATTAGCTAAAAAGTTGTGCCAAAAAACATTCGCTGATTATGTGATGTTTCAAAATAGTGGTGCTGAAGCTACTGAGGCAGCCATAAAGGTAGCTAGAAGATATTTTTATTCAATTGGAAAACCCAATAAAAATAGAATTTTATGTGTAAAAAATTCTTTCCATGGAAGAACATTGGCTACAATTTTTGCAAGTGGGTCTAAAAAAATGACGGAAGGATTTGGTCCAAAAGTTCCTGGATTTGATCATTTTGTCTTTGGAGACCACAAATCTTTAAAAAAAAAAATCACTAAAAATACAGCTGCAATTATGGTTGAGAATATAATGGGTGAAGGGGGTATAAAGGTAATACCAGATTTTTGCTTAAAAGAGTTGAGAAAACTTTGTAATAAAAAGAAAATATTATTAATAGCAGACTCTGTTCAAGATGGGGTTGGAAGATCAGGAGATTTTTTTGCATTTGAGCAGTCTAAAATAAAACCTGATATTGTGCCAATAGCCAAAGGTATTGGTGGCGGATTTCCTATTGGAGCAGTTTTAATGAACAAAAAAGTTGCCTCTGGAATGACACCAGGTACTCACGGATCTACTTTTGGAGGAAACCCTTTGGCTATGGCTGTTGGTAATGCTGTGATGGATATAGTTTCTAATAAAATGTTTTTAAAAAATGTAAAAAATTTGTCCAAATATTTTCTTTTAAATTTAAATCAACTTAAGGAAAAATATCCCAGCGTAATAAAAGAGATTAGAGGAAGAGGATTATTAATTGGAATTCAACTTCAAAAAGATCAAACAAAATTTATAAAAAAATTAATGGATAATAGATTTCTTACAATACGCGCCGCAGAAAATGTTGTCCGTGTTTTACCACCGTTAAATGTTAAAAAAAGTGAAATAGATCAAGCTCTTAAGATTATAAGTAAAGTTTGTTCAGAACTTAAATAATTAAACAAGATGAAACATTTTATTAATCTAAAAGATATTCCCGCAAAGGATCTTAGAAAAATTTTAATTGATGCCAAAAAAAGAAAAAAGTTAAGAAAGAATTTAAATTTTTTAGATACTGATTATAAAGAACCGCTTAAAGGGAAATTATTAATTCAAATGTTTGAAAAATCAAGTTTGAGAACAAGATTGAGTTTTTACCTAGCAATAAAACAACTTGGCGGAAGTGCATTAACCTTAAGACCAGATGAGCTTCATTTATCAAAAGGTGGAGAAAGCATAGGTGATACAGCTAAAATTTTATCAACTTTTGGAAATGCATTTATGCTTAGAACTGATAGTGATAAAAAATTAAATGAGTTTAAGGAACACTTGTCTATCCCAATAATAAATGGTTTGAGTCCATCATCTCATCCTACTCAAATTTTATCTGATATTTTTACAATTGAGGAGATTAAAAAAAAACCGATATCGAAATTAAATATCTCTTGGATAGGAGATTGTAATAACGTTTTAAATAGTTTAATTGCAGCATCTGTAAAATTTGATTTTAGGTTAACTGTAGGATGTCCAAAGGATTACAGACCAAACTCATCTATAATCAAATGGACAAAAGAATGTAAAAAAAAAATTTATATTTTAAATAATGCCTATAAAGCAGCAAATAAAGCTGATGTAATTTTAACAGATAAGGTTATTTCTATTAATGACAAAGTAAATAAAAAAAAAAAATTAGCTAAATTCAAAAATTTTATTATATCTCAAAAAATTATAAGTAATGCAAAAGATGATTGCATTTTTCTTCATTGTCTTCCCCGAGGAGACGAGGTTGATGAAGTTGTATTTAATAGTAAAAAATCGAAAGTTTGGCAACAAGCCCAAAATAGGGTAGATGTACAAAAAAGTATTTTATTATATTGTTTTGATAAATTAAGGTAGGGGTAATGGATTATCTGAATTTTGATTTAAATATTTAATAACTGAAGCTCTGTCTTTTTCTTTTCTTAGTCCAGCATAGGCCATCTTAGTTCCTTTAATCCATTTTGCAGGTTTAATTAAAAAACCATTTAACTCCTCAAAATTCCATTCCTTGCCATAAGCTATTAATGCCTTTGAGTATTTATAGTCAGATACTCCTCCAATTTTTCTGCCAACAACATTATACAGTGCTGGTCCAATATTGTTTTTTCCACCTTTATTAATTGAATGGCAAGCAGCACATTTTTTAAAAATTTTTTCACCGGCAGCAACATCACCCATAGCCATTAAAGCAACTAAATCAACTTTCTCTTCTTCTGTGCTTTCTGTTGAAACAGTTGTAGCTGAAGGTTGATCTAATTCGACGACATAACCAGGTTTTTCTGGTTTTTCTACATGAAAAATTACATCTGAAAGCTTTCCTATACCAATTACCAAAAGGGCAACCATTAAAATTGCAGCAACTATCTTATTAATTTCGAAAGAATCCATTTTATAAAATTTTATTTTGAACGTATAACATTATAAACGAAAAATTGCTTATTATTTAATGTACAATTTTGCCTCTGTTATAATCTAATTATGAACGAAAGAATGAATGAAAACAATAATTATAATTCCATCTAGATTGTCAGCAACAAGATTGCCTGGAAAGCCACTACTTAAGATTAATGGATTGTCTTTAATTTCTCATGTGGTTCAAAAGGCCAAGAATGCAAAAATAGGTGAGGTTTTTGTCGCTACAGAGGATCAAGAGATAGTTGAAGATGTTCATAAAAATGGGGGCAGTGCCATATTAACCAGCAATAAGCACAAAACAGGCACTGATAGAATTCATGAAGCATTGAAAAAAATTGGTAAATCTGATGTTGAATTAGTTATTAACCTTCAAGGAGATGAACCTTTAATAAATATTGATGATATTAAGAACCTTCATAATCAGATGGTTAAGACTAAGTCTGAATTAGGAACTCTAGCTTCAAGCATATCAGATGAAAAATTTTATCAAAATAAAGACGTGGTAAAAGTAATTACAAAGGAAAGTTTTCAAAATTCAGATTTTCCAGAGGCTGATAAGTTTATGAGGTTATATAAAGATGATATGGGTTTTAAAAATATCTATCATCATTTAGGGATTTATTGTTATCGCTTAGAAATTTTAAATAATTTTGTCTCATACCCACAATCGAAAAATGAGATAAAAAACAGGCTTGAGCAATGTAGAGCTTTAGATAATAATATAAAGATAAGGGTTGCATACGCAAAATCTTCTTCAATAGGTGTAGATACCGAGGAGGATTTTGTGGCTATAAAAAAAATAATGGAATATAAATCCTGATGAGTAAATTTTTTTTTCAGGGAACTTTCGGAGCATATTCACACTTAGCTGCATTATCGATAGATCCAAAAGCAGAGGTAATTCCTTGTAAGACTTTTGACGAATGTTTTTTGATGGCATCAAAAGACACAGATTCAAAAATAATAGTCCCAGAATCCAACCGTATTACTGGAAATATAGGAATAGAATATTTGATATTTGAATATAGGCTGAATATTTATTCAGAATATTTTCAAAAGATTGAACATAATCTGCTAGCTCTTCCTGGAGTAAAACTATCTGACATAAAAGATGTCTATTCACATGGACAAGCACTATCTCAATGTTCTAAATTTATAAAATCTAACAATCTAATTGAACATGTTAGAGCTGATACGGCAGGATCTGCAGAAATGGTTTCAAAAAACAAAGAGAAAACAAAAGCTGCAATTGCATCTTCGTTAAGTGCAGAAACTTATAAATTGGAAATAGTAAAAAAAAATATTGAAAATGAAAAAGGTAATTTGACTAGATTTTTAGTAATGGGCAAAAATATATCTCAACCAGACTTTGGTAAAAAAAAATATATAACATCTTTTTTGTTCAAGCTTAAAAGCAAACCCGCAGCTTTATACCAATCTTTGGGAGGATTTGCGATTAACGGGGTTAATTTAACGAAGCTACAAAGTTATCCTGAAAAAAATACTTTTGACTCATTTTTTTTCTTATGTGATCTTGATGGACATATTGAAGATCCAAAAGTTCAAAAATCTTTAGAGGAACTTGGTTTGCATTGTCAAGATTTTCACGTCCTAGGTGTTTTTGAAGCTGACAATCAAAGGGAAAAATAAATTTTAATCTTTTATTGTAGATTAGAAATTATTACTGCTATAATACTTTTGGAGGCTAGAGGTGGATGCTGCTTTAACCCGATCAGATCTTAACGGAAGCAGTCGTAGAGACAGTTATTCAGGTTCTAGTCTCCTAAGGATAAAAAAATGAATAAAAATTCTAAAGTTTTAGCTTTAAAATATAGGCCACAAACATTTGATGATTTAATTGGTCAAGATATTGTTGCAGAAACAATTATAAATTCAATTAAAGCTAATAAGATTCCTAATGCATATCTATTTACTGGAATTAGAGGAATAGGCAAAACTACTATAGCAAGGATAGTTGCCAAATCATTAAATTGTTTAAAGGGTATAGAAAATTTATGTAAGGATAAACAATGTGAAAACTGTGAGGCTATCTCAAATTCAAATCATATTGATGTTTTAGAGATGGATGCAGCAAGTAAGACTGGTGTTGATGATGTGAGAGATTTAATTGAATTTTCTAGATATGGCCCAACTTCCTCTAAATTTAAAATATTTATAATTGATGAAGTTCACATGTTAAGCAAACAAGCCTTTAATGCACTACTTAAAACCTTAGAAGAGCCACCAGAATATCTGAAATTTATTTTTGCAACGACTGAAATTAAAAAGATTCCAATTACTGTAGTTTCACGATGTCAAAGATTTGATTTATCAAGAATTAAATCATCAGAATTATTTGAATTTATAAAAAAAATTAAAGAATTAGAAAAAGGGAAAGCTTCTGACGATGCTATACAACTAATTGTAAAAATATCAGAAGGATCAGTAAGAGATGCACTATCTTTATTAGATAGAGGTTTATTGGCTTTAAATGAGAACAAAGAGTTAGATTTGAATGAAGCCCAAAAAATTTTTGGTTATTTTGATAAAGCACAATTAATAGAAATTTTTGAATTGATTTTACAAGGGGATGAAAAAAAAGTTGTTGAAAGGTACAGAAAAATTTATGATCAAGGAGTTGAGCCTAAAGTTTTTATTAATGATTTTTTAGAACTTGTTTATTATTTTAAAAATATCAATTCATTAACTTTAGAAAGTACGAATTTTTCCTTAAATAACGATGAATACTTGAGAATAAAAAAAATATCTAATGATATTGAAGATAAGATATTGATATTGTTCTGGCAATTCACAATCCGCACACTTGAAGAGCTAGATATAGTTTCAAATCAAAATCTTTCTATTGAAATGTTTTTGATAAGATTGATGCATCTTAATTCAGCTAAATCAAAAAAAGACATTCCAAAAAATGAGTATTTGAATAATGAAGATCTAACTAAATCAATTGAAAATAAAGATCTAATATCTAATATTCAAAATGACACAATTAATCAAATTAAGAATATTACTCAAGAAAAAAAAATTAAATCTGAGACTCAATCTGAAATTAAATTAGAAGGGAAAACTTCAATTAGAACATTTGAAAAACTTTTAGACACATGTAGTCAGAATAAAGAAATGAAATTAAAATATGAATTAGAAAAAAATGTAAATCTAGTAAGTTTTGAAAAAAATAGAATAGAAATATCATTTAACGATAATCTTGATAAAAATTTTGTTAAGGAAATATCTTTAAAATTGTTTGAGTGGACAGGTGAAAGATGGATTATTACATTTAGTAAGTCAAAAGGTGAGATTTCGGTTAAAGAAAGAGAATTGAACAAAAAAAAAGAACTTTTCGAAAAAGCTAAGCAATCTGAAATATACAAGAATGTTTTAGAAAAATTTTCTGATGCAAATTTAGTTGATATTATTTCTAAAAATGACAAAAAAGATTAAATGACAGACTTTAATAAAATATTAGATAAAGCTAAGGAGCTTGAGGCAAAAATGAAAGAGAGTCAACAAAACATTAAAAAGATAAGAGCAGAAGGTGTTTCAGGCACAAATTCTGTAAAGGTTATTTTAGATGGGGAAGGTGAAATGCAAAATATAGAAATTTCTGATGATATTTTGAAAGAAGAGAAGTCAATCATAGCAGATTTAATTGTAGCAGCGCACAACAATGCAAAAGCGCAGCTTAAAACCAAAACTAATGAAGAAATTTCTAAAGCAACTGGTGGTTTAGGAATTCCAGGATTTAAGTGGCCACTTTAGGTAATGGAAAATATTGATGAAATAGAAGATTTAATAAAATTAATTTCTAGACTTCCAGGCTTAGGTCCAAAATCAGCAAAAAGAATAGTTTTAAAATTGATAAATAATAGAGATGAATTAGTAAAACCATTGGCCAACACTTTGGCAAAGGTATATAAAAATGTTTCAAGGTGCAATTCTTGTGGTTCATTAAAATCTAATTTGAATGGCTGTATAAATTGTGAAAATTTAAAAGAAAAATTCACTAAAATTTGCGTTGTAGAAGATATTGCTGATCAATGGTCTATTGAAAATTCAAATATTTTTAAAGGTTATTTTCACATTTTAGGAGGAACTTTGTCTTCTGCTGGACAAAGAAAAGAGGATTTATTAATAAGTTCTTTAGTTGAAAGAGTTTCCAGGGACAAGATAGATGAGGTAATTCTCGCAACAAGTGCGACTGTTGAAGGACAAACAACAGCCTATTACATACAAAATAGCTTAAAAAATTCCAATGTAAAAATTACAAAACTTGCACAAGGACTACCGGTTGGTGGTGAAATTGAAAGTTTAGATGATGGAACCTTATTTTCAGCTTTTAAAAATCGATCAATTTTAAATTCTAACTCTGATTAATTTTTCTTTTCAATCGATTAAAATGCAGAAGTGGCTCAGTGTAACCGGATGGTTGCTCTTTTCCTTTAAAAATTAAATCGCACGCTGTTTTAAAAGCTAAAGATCTTTCAAAGTCATCACTCATTTTAACATAATTTTTATCGTTTTTATTTTGTTCATCTACCACTTTTGCCATTTGTTTCATTATTTCCATCACTTGTATCTTAGTTGTGATACCGTGACTTATCCAATTCGCAATATGTTGAGAGGAAATTCTCAAAGTTGCTCTATCTTCCATAAGTCCAATATTATTTATATCAGGGACTTTTGAACAACCAACACCTTGATCAATCCATCTGACAACATAACCAAGTAAAGTCTGGGCTGAATTTGATATTTCTGAATTTATTTCGTCAACTGACCAATTAGGTCTATTTGCAACTGGGATGGTTAAAAGATCATTAAGTTTTGCCTGATCTCTTTTTATTATTTTTTTTTGTTGGTCAAATATATTAATTTGATGGTAATGAAGCGCATGTAATGAAGCTGCTGTAGGCGATGGTACCCATGCACAATTTGCGCCTGCTTTTAAATGACCAATCTTATCTTCCATCATTTCCTTCATTTTATCTGGCATAGCCCACATACCCTTGCCGATTTGAGCGATTCCTGAAAAACCACATTTTAGTCCGATATCAATATTATTATTTTCATAGGCAAGTATCCATTTTGATGATTTCATATCTCCTTTTTTAATCATTGGTCCTGCTTCCATTGAGGTGTGCATTTCATCTCCCGTTCTATCTAAAAAACCGGTATTAATGAAAAAAACTCTGTTTTTAAGAGTTCTTATACATTCTTTAAGATTAACAGATGTTCTTCTCTCTTCGTCCATTATTCCAATTTTACAGGTATATTTTTCTATTCCAAATAATTCTTCAACCTTAGAAAAAATTATGTCAGTAAATTCAGTTTCTTCTGGACCATGCATTTTTGGTTTGACGATATATATTGAGCCCTTTCTTGAGTTTCTTTTATTCTTTAAATCCTGAAGAGCTGCAGCGGTTGTAAAAAATGCATCCATTATACCTTCAGGAATTTCACTTCCATCTTTTAAAATAATTGCTGGATTTGTCATTAGATGACCAACATTTCTTATGAGAAGTAAACTTCTACCATGTAACTTTAAGCCTTTACCTTCTTTAGAAATATAACTTCTATCAGGATTAAGTTTACGTTCTAAATTTTTACCATTTTTTTCAAATTGGATCTTTAAATTTCCTCGCATCAATCCTAACCAATTTTTGTAACAAATTACTTTGTCATTAGCGTCCACAGCAGCAACACTATCCTCATTATCGCAAATTGTTGAAATAGCTGACTCAGCAATTACATCACTAATCCCAGCAATATCATGAGCAGCACTAAACGCTTTTGGGTTTATTATTATTTCAAAGTGAAGATTATTATTTTTAATTATAATTGCTGTTGGCTTAGTAGCATCCCCTCTATGTCCAACAAATTTTTCTTTATCTTTAAGTTTATATTCGTAGTCATCTTTATGAATTATTAAATCTTTATCTACTATTTTTAAACCAGCAATATTTTTCCAACTCGTACCGTCTATTGGAATATGCTTATCAAAAAATTCTCTAACATATCTTATTACCTCTTGTCCTCGTAAAGGATCATATCTTTCACTTCCCCCTTCATCTGACTCAATTATATTAGTTCCATACAAACTGTCATATAAACTTACCCACCTTGCATTTGCCGCATTCAAGGTGTACCTCGCGTTCATTATTGGCACAACTAATTGAGGTCCAGCAATCTTGGATATTTCATCATCAATATTTTTTGTTTGAATCTTAAAATCGGAACCTTCATTTTTTAAATATCCAATTTTTTTTAAAAAGTCTTTATATTCATCGATTTTAATTTCACTTCCTTTATTCTTAATATGCCATTCATCAATTTTTTTTTGTAAATTTTCTCTTATAAGTATTAGTTCTTTATTTCTAGGGGCAAGCTCATGAATAGCCTTATCAAACCCTAACCAAAATTTTTCAGAGGTGATTCCAGAATCCTTTATTAAATCATCATTTACAAAAGAAAAAAGCTCCTCAGAAACTTTTAAATTGTTTACAGATAGATATTTAGTTGACATGTGATCATTTTTAAAACTACAGTAAAATTAAGTCAAATTATTTATAGAAGCACTGACATTTTGTTGTCATTTTTGGCCCTTATGTAATAATAATTTTACAATGAAAAATTATCTTAATTTTGAAAATGAAATCAAGAATTTAGAAAATGAGATTGATAACCTCAAGGATCCTTACAACCAAAGTGGACTTTCACAAGTCGATACAGAAAAAATTTCAAAATTACAAAATGAATTAGATAAAAAATTAAAAACTATATATTCAAATTTGGACCCATGGCAAACTACATTAGTTGCAAGACATGAGGACAGACCCAAATCTAAATTTTTTATTGATAATTTGTTTGATGATTTTATTTCTCTTTCAGGAGACAGACATTATGGTGAAGATAAATCAGTCATAGCTGGTTTTGCAAAATTTAACAATCAGTCGTTGCTAGTTATAGGTCAAGAAAAGGGTGAAGATTTAGAGAGTAGAATTGAAAGAAACTTTGGAATGATGAGGCCGGAGGGATATAGAAAAACAATACGTTTGATGGAGATAGCTGACAAATTTAATATCCCAATCATCTCATTCATTGATACACCAGGCGCATACCCAGGGGTTGGCGCAGAAGAAAGGGGTCAAGCAGAAGCAATTGCAAGATCAATTGAATGCTGTATGAAGCTTAAAGTTCCAACTTTAGCATTTATAATTGGTGAAGGTGGCTCGGGTGGAGCGATAGCTTTAGCATCATCAAGCAGAGTTATAATGTTAGAAAATGCTATATATTCAGTTATATCTCCTGAAGGGTGTGCAACAATATTATGGAGAGATCCAAAAAAAATGTTAGATGCAGCTAAAGCAATGAAACTCTCTGCAAAAGATTTGCTTGAATTAAATATAATTGACGAAATTATAGATGAACCTCTCGGTGGAGCTCATAGAGATAAAAATTTACTTTTACAAAATGTAGAAAATTCAATAAAGAAAAACTTAGAGTTTTTTAAAGATATGACTGCAGAAGAAATTTATAATAATAGAAAAAACAAGTTTCTCAAAATTGGAAGAAATAAAGGTTTTATGAATAATCTAGAAGATTTAAGTTCTTTAAAAATAAAAGAAAATAAATTTAATCAGATTTTAAATAATAAAAAAATTGTTTTTTCAGCTTTGGGATTAGCAATTATTGTAATTATTTCTTTAATTACTTTGTTATAAAGCCCCACAACAATGCTTATATTTTTTTCCTGACCCACAATAGCATGGCTCATTTCTTCTCATTTTTTTCCCAATATATTTTGGATCTATTTCAGTTGGCTTAACTGATTGAGAATTTTTGGTTGGAGTTTCCACTATCCTCAGATTCATTAAAATCGTGATGAAGTCTCTTTTCAATTTTTCTAAAAGGTTTTCGAATAATTCAAATGCTTCTTTTTTATATTCTATAAGAGGGTCTCTTTGCCCATAAGATCTTAGGCCAATTACTTGCCTTAATTGTTCAAGATATTGAATGTGTGATTTCCAATTTAAATCTATTGATTGTAAAAAAATTCTTTTTTCAATTTCCTTTGACTGTTCTTCTCCAATAAGTTTTACCCTTTCTTTACGGCATTCATCAAATTTATTCATAATTCTTTTTTTAAAATTTGTGTCATCAGTCGTTATCAAATTATTAATTTCATCATTTTCAAAGCTTTTGCCAAGGATTGGCTTAAGTTTAATCTCTAATTCGTTATCTTTTGGATGTGCTTGTTTTCTTTTTTTTAGCACAATCAGATTCTCAATAATTTCATTTAAAAAATCTTTAGAATAATCAAAAATTTGGTCATTTTTCATAGCATTTTTTCTTTGAGTAAAAATTACATGTCTTTGATCATTTAATACGTTATCAAACTTTATCAGCGTTTTTCGTATGTCGAAATTTCTAGCTTCAACTTTTTGTTGAGCTCTTTCCAAAGCTTTATTAATCCATGGGTGATCAATACTTTCACCATCTTTAAGACCAAGTTTTTGTAAAATATTATTCATGGACTCTGAACCAAAAATTCTCATTAAATCATCCTCTAAACTTACATAAAAAATGGAATTACCTTCATCTCCCTGACGTCCAGCTCTTCCTCTTGCCTGATTATCGACTCGTCTTGACTCCATCCTTTCCGTGCCAATTACAAACAAACCTCCTAATGACTTAATTTTTTCTTTATCTTTTTTAAGTTCGCTTTCTGACATCAATCCTTTTTTACCACCTAATTGGATGTCTACACCTCTACCTGAAATACTAGTTGTAATTATTACTGAATTTTCCTTACCTGCATTTGCAATAATTTCGGCTTCATTTTCATGATTTTTTGCATTTAACACAACATGTTTGATATTTTCTTTGTTTAAATGTTTAGAATATATTTCTGATTTATTGACACTTGATGTAAAAATTAATAATGGCTGTCCCTTTTTATTACATTCTTTAATTTTTTTAATTATTGCCTCATTTTTTTCGATTTCGGTTCTAAAAATTTGATCGTTATAATCTTTTCTAATCATTTCATTATTAGTTGGGATAACTATTACCGATAAATTGTAAATTTCAAAAAATTCCTGTGACTCTGTAGCAGCTGTACCAGTACAACCACATATTTTTTTATAGAGTCTAAAATAATTTTGATATGTAATTGATGCCAAGGTTTGATTTTCTGCTTGTATATCTATCCTTTCTTTAGCCTCTAACGCTTGGTGCAATCCATCTCCAAACCTACGACCTTCAAGAATTCTACCAGTTAATTCATCAATTATTTTCAAACTATTGTCTTGGATAATATAATCCTTACCTTTTTTAAAAAGGTGGTTTGCCCGAAGAGCTTGATTCACATGATGAACTAAGTGAAGATTTTCTGGATCATAAAAATTATTATTTTTTAAAATACCCGCATTAGAAAATATTTTTTCAATATTATTTATACCTTCATTAGTAAGTAAAATATTTTTATCTTTCTCATCTATTTCAAAATCTTTTTCATTCAAATTTTTGATCAATCTATCGACTGCAAGATATTTACTTGTTTTGTCTTCTGCTATACCAGAAATAATTAAAGGAGTTCTTGCCTCATCAATTAAACAAGAGTCGATTTCATCTACAATTGAAAAAAAATGTTCCCTTTGAACCATTTCATTTTCTGAGAACCTCATATTGTCTCTTAGATAATCAAATCCGAGCTCACTGTTAGTTGCGTAAGTGATATCACAATTATAATTTTTTTTACGTTCATCATCATTTTGATCATTATTAATAAAACCAGAGCTAAGACCTAAGAAATTATATATCTCTCCCATTTCCTGAGAATCTCTTCGTGCCAAATAATCGTTTACAGTCACAATATGCACTCCTTTTTCATGAAGGGCATTTAAGTATGCGGCTAGGGCAATTGTTAATGTTTTTCCTTCACCAGTTCTCATTTCTGCAATTTTTGCTTCATGTAAAACTACACCACCAATTAATTGGACATCAAAGTGTCTTTCATTTCTGGTTCTTTTTGAGGCCTCTCTAACAAGAGCAAAAGCTTCAGGAAGAATTTCATCTAGAGATTGACCATTTCTAATTCTTTCTTTAAATTCTTGAGTTTTTTTAGGAAATTCAGAATCCTCTAAATTATTAACATTTTTCTCTAAAATATTAATTTTTTTAACAATTTTATTTATCCTTTCGAGCTCCCTCTGGTTGCTAGATTTGAAGAATTTTGTAATGAAGTTTAAAGAATTTAGCATTAGTTTTTGATTTATTAATTACTTATAATCTTTAATATAATTATTAAATAATTAATTTAAACCATGGGCATTAATATAACTAATTTTTTATCATCTAAGTCAAAAAATAAGAAAATGATAGAATTTCAAGATTTAGATCATATTGATGGGGTATCAATTTCAACTGTTAGCGCTAATTTATATAAAGATCCAAGAGATGATTTGGTTATGTTCTATTTTCGAGATGGAGCGAACTTTGCATCAATTTACACTCAGTCAAAAATAATTTCTGAAAATATCAAATGGAATATTAGACAAAAGGTTAAAAAGATATCTTCGCTAATTGTTAATACCAGAAATGCTAATTGTTTTACTGGGATCCAAGGGTATAAAAGTATGGAAAAAATTGCTCAATTAATTTCAGAAAAATTAACAGAAAAACAAAAAGAAGATGAGGATCACCCTAAAAAAATAAAATCCAAAGAAGTAATCTTTGGATGCACAGGTACGATAGGTGAAGTGTTTCCAGAAGAAAAAATTCTTAATAAAATATCTGAATTGGTAGATAAAATAAAATATACCCAAAATAAATATATTTGGATGAAAGCTGCGCTCGGAATAATGACAACAGATACTCAACCAAAAATGGCTATGGAAGAGTGCTTGATTGGCAGCAGTAAAATAAAAATTTTTGGGATTGCAAAGGGCTCAGGAATGATACAGCCAAATATGGCTACAACACTTGGTTATATATTTACTGATGCTGACATCTCTAATGATCTCTTAAAAAAACTATTAAAAAAAAATATTTTTAACACTTTTAATGCAATAACTTGTGACGGGGATACAAGCACAAATGATATGGTTTCATTATTTTCAACAGGTAAAATTAAACATCCTAAAATAAATAATATTAATGATGAAAAATTAAAAGAATTTGATATTGCGCTTAACAAAGTTCTATTAAATTTAGCAAAAAGAATTGTTTCAGATGGTGAAGGTGCTTCAAAAATTATTACAGTTAAGGTTTGTAATTGCAAAAATGAAAATGAAGCAAAAAAAATTGCTTTTTCGATATCTAATTCACCTTTAGTTAAAACTGCTATCGCAGGTGAGGACCCTAATTGGGGTAGAATAATTATGGCAATTGGCAAGGCAGGTGTTCCAATAGATATTGACAAATTATCAATTGACTTTGGAAATTTAAATATCATTCATAATGGAACAATGAACATAAATTATAATGAAACTGAAGTTGCTGAATATATGAAAAGTCATGATATTGCGATAAATGTTAATATAAACAAAGGTTCGAAAGATTTTACAGCTTATACTATGGATTTAACAAAAAAATATATAGAAATTAATTCAGATTATAGATCATAGGGTCTATTGATTTTTTAATAAGATTAATTAAATATCTTTTATGATTAAATACAGACTTGCATGTAAAAATTGTAATACATCTTTTGACAGTTGGTTTGCTTCTTCAAACGAATTTGAAAAATTAAAAAAAAAAAATTTTTTGAATTGTCATCATTGCGACTCAAAAAATATTGATAAAAGTTTAATGGCTCCAAAACTAATCAACAACCCTTTAATAGAAAAGACTGAACAAAGAGATATCAAAATTAATGAAGTAAATAAAAAAATTAGAGAATATCAAAAATTTATTAAAAAAAATTTTGATTATGTAGGTAAAAACTTTGCTTATGAAGCGAGATCTATTCACTACAATAAAAAAAAAAATAACAAAGGAATTTTTGGCACCGCATCAAACGATGAAATTAAAGAACTTAAAGAAGAGGGGATAGAAGCAGATATTATACCTTGGATAGAGGATAAGAATAATTAAATCTTTATAAATTTACTTATATAATTTACAGATTTATCAGAACTAATATTCCATTCATCTTTTATCAAATTAAACTTTACACCATCAAGAGACTCCAACTTTAAGTTATATTTACTTAAAATATCAATTAGTTCATCAGGTTTAACAAATTTTTCCCATTCATGAGTCCCTATTGGCAACCATCTTAGTACATATTCAGCACCAATGATTGCAAATACATATGATTTTAATGTTTTATTAAGCGTTGCAATAAACATTATCCCATCCTTTTTTAAAAGATTAGAACACGCTTTTAAAAAATGGTCAACATTATCTACATGTTCTATAATCTCCATGTTTAAGATCACATCAAACTTTGTTTTTATCTCTAATTTTTCTGGAGAAGAGCAAATATATTTAATATTAAGATTATTCTTTTTAGCATGAACCTTAGCAACATTAATATTTTTATCAGAAGCATCAATACCAACTACCTCAGCTCCTAATCTGTTCATTGGCTCAGATAATAAACCTCCACCACATCCAATATCTAAAATTTTAATTTTTTCTAGTGGGTTTTTTTTGTTTTTGAGTTTAAATGAGTTAATAATATTATCTTTTATATATGAGATTCTTATGGGATTAAATTTGTGTAATGGTTTGAATTTACCTTCAGGATTCCACCATTCTTCAGCAATTTTGGAAAATTTTTCTATTTCTTTTTTATTTATTGTGTTAGTTTTCATTAGTAAGTTGACTTTATATTCGACATGTATTTTATCAATATATTTTAATTTTTTATAAAATATTTTATCATGAAAGTAGTAGTATTAAAATTTGGTGGCACTTCGGTTGGAACAATTGGTAAAATTAAAAGGGTTGCTAAAATAATTGCTAGCTATAGAAAAAAAAACTACAAAGTTATTGTTGTATCATCTGCTATGACGGGTGTGACAAATGATTTAGTCAAAAAATCACTCGAAATTAGTGAAAATTTTTCTGAAAGCGAATATGACGTTTTATTATCATCTGGTGAACAAGTGGCCTGTTCTTTGATAGCGGGAAGGTTAATTCATCTAGGAATAAAATCTAGAACATGGTTAGCTTGGCAAATTCCAATTTTTACTTCTGGACCCCATAAAAATTCCAGAATAAATTCTATAAACAAAAACAAAATTTTTAAATACCTTAAAGATGGTGGCGTGCCAATTATTGCAGGTTTTCAAGGAATTAATAATCATGATAGAGTTACAACAATTGGACGGGGCGGCTCAGATGCAAGTGCAATAATGCTCTCTAAATTTTTAAAAGCAGAAAAGTGTATAATTTATACTGATGTTGAAGGTGTTTTTACAACTGATCCGAACAAATTAAAAAAAGCAAAAAAAATAAAAGTTATTTCCTACGAAGAAATGTTAGAAATGGCGTCACTTGGTGCAAAAGTTATGCAGCCAGTTTCAATTCAAGATGCAAGATTAAATAGAATTGATATTGAGGTAAAATCTTCTTATGTTCGAAAACCTGGAACTTTAATAACTAGAAAATCTAAAATAATAAATAATAAGATCATAACTGGAATTTCATCTACACATAATGACTCAAAAGTTACTCTTGTAGGTGTCAGAGATAAACCAGGAGTAGCTGCTTCTATTTTTAAACCTTTATCGACAAATTCTATTAATGTAGATATGGTTGTTCAAAATATTTCAGAAAATGGAAAGGAAACAGATTTAACTTTTACAATAAAGGCAGAAGATTTAAATAAAACTAAAAAAATAATTAAAGTTAATAAAGATATTAATTTTAGGAAATTAATTTTTGAAAAAGGAGTCTCTAAAATTTCTATAATTGGTGTTGGTATGATTACAACACCTGGTGTTACCTTTCGTATGTTTCAGGCTTTGGCAAAGAAAAAAATCAATATTCAAGTAATTTCTACCTCAGAAATTAAAATTTCAGTTTTGATTGATAAAAAAAATGCTAAAAAAGCATTATTAGCACTCCATAAAGAATTTAAATTGGATAAATAAAATGAGTATTAGACCATTTAGAGATATTAAAAGAAGAAAAACAAGAGTTGTAAATGTTGGTAATGTAAAAGTCGGAGGAGACAATCCAATATCAGTTCAGTCTATGACTAATACACTTACCACTGATATTAAAGCAACAATTAAACAAATAAACAAGATTCATAGTGAGGGAGCTGATATTGTAAGAGTTTCTTGCCCAGATGAATCATCTTCTAAAGCTTTAAAGGAAATAATAAAACACATTGATATTCCAGTTGTTGCAGACATTCACTTTCATTATAAGAGAGCTATTGAAGCTGCAGAGAATGGAGCAAGTTGTTTAAGAATAAACCCAGGAAACATTGGTAGTATTGATAAGATAAAAGAAGTTATAAAAGCTGCAAGAAATAATAATTGTTCAATTAGAGTTGGTGTGAATGCTGGATCTTTAGAAAAGGATATTTTAGAAAAGTATAAGGAACCATGTCCAGAAGCTCTAGTCGAAAGTGCTTTAAGAAATATAAAAATTTTAGAGGATGAAGATTTTTTTAATCTTAAAATAAGTGTCAAATCTTCAGATGTTTTCTTATCTATAAATGCATATCGTCAACTTTCAAAAAATACAGACTATCCTCTACATCTTGGAATAACAGAAGCGGGTGGTTTCATACCTGGCAGCATTAAATCTTCAATAGGATTAGGCACATTGTTGTTAGATGGTATAGGTGACACAATTAGAATTTCTTTATCTGATGATCCCGTGAAAGAAGTTAAAATTGGAAATGAGATACTAAAATCTCTTAATTTAAGGAATAGAGGGGTTAAAATTATCTCATGTCCTTCTTGTGCAAGACAAGGATTTCAAGTTATAGAAACAGTCAAGATTTTAGAGCAAAAATTATCTCATATTAAAGCACCAATCACTCTTTCTGTTATAGGTTGTGTTGTTAATGGTCCTGGGGAGGCTGCAATGACGGATATAGGTGTAACAGGAGGAAATAAGGGAAATAACATGCTTTACTTATCTGGCGTTCAGTCTGAAAAAATTTTGACTAATGATATGATAGACAAAATCGTGAGTGAAGTTGAGAAGAAAGCTTCTGAGTTAGAAAATAATTAAGATGATACCACAAAAAACTATTGAAGAAATAATCAATAAACACTCTATTTTAGAAAAAGATTTATCCTCTGGAAAAGTAGACAAAAAACTCTTTGCTGAAAAATCAAAAGAATATTCAGACTTGAATGAAATAGTCGAAAATGCCAAAAAATATATTTCTTTTGGAAAGGATAAGAGTGAGTTAGAGAAAATTTTGGGAGATCAAAATTCAGATAAAGAATTGCTAACAATGGCAGAGAATGAATTAAAAGATTTAGAATTAGAATATAAAAAAAATGAAAAAAAATTAAAACTATTTCTTCTTCCTAAAGATGAAGCTGACAAAAAAAATGCAATTATTGAAATCAGGGCTGGCACAGGAGGTTTGGAAGCTAGCTTATTTGCTGCAGATCTATTCAAGATGTATGAAAAAGTAAGTCATAAAAAAAAATGGTTATTAGAATTAATCTCTATTTCAAGAAGCGAAGCTGGAGGGTTAAAAGAGGTTATAGCGTCAATCAAAGGAACTAATATATATTCAACGTTAAAGTATGAGAGTGGAGTGCATAGGGTTCAAAGGGTTCCTGATACAGAAACCCAAGGAAGGGTTCATACATCTGCTGCTACAGTAGCGGTATTGCCTGAAGCTGAAGAGGTAGATTTAAAGATAAATGAAACAGACTTGAGAATTGAT
>CACGEC010000015.1 GCA_902572005.1 uncultured Pelagibacteraceae bacterium
CCTACAGCAGCTGCCAAACAAGTTTCATTAACTGAACTAGGATCAATTAAAATTAACAAAGAAGAAAGAGGAAAAATGTACAAAACAATTCCAAGATCTTCAGTTATTGGATTTTTAATTGGTGTCTTGCCTGGAGCTGGAGCAACCATTGCATCATTCTTAGCTTATGGGATGGAAAGAAATTTGGTTAAAGATGAGGAAAAAGAAAAGTTTGGAAAGGGAAGTGTAAATGGATTATCAGCACCTGAGACAGCAAATAATGCAGCGTGCTCTGGTTCATTTGTCCCGATGTTAACTCTTGGAATACCAGGTAGCGGAACTACAGCTGTTATGTTAGGAGCTCTTCTAGGTTTTGGTATTCAGCCTGGTCCAAGATTATATATGACTAACCCAGAAATTTTTTGGTCTGTAATAATGTCTATGTATATTGGAATGGTTATTCTATTAATATTAAATTTACCATTAATACCTTATATAGCTCGAATTCTAGCTGTACCTAAAAACTATTTAATTCCATTAATTTTATTTTTTTCAATTACTGGAATTTACGTAATGTCTTTTAATAACTTTGATATTTATTTAATGATTGGAATAGCAGTAGTTGCAACATTTTTGAGATTATATGATTTTCCAATGCCTCCTCTTATTTTAGCATTTGTTCTTGGGGGTTTAATGGAAGAAAATTTACGTAGATCATTACTTTTAAGTAATGGGTCTTGGGAATTTTTATGGGACAGAACTCTTACAGTTTGTATATTGGCCACAACAATATTAATTGTTCTTTGGCATATCTATAAAACTTTAACGAAAAAGAAATCTTAATTAAGAATTTTTTTATATTCTTCAACTATTTTTTCCCACTGAAACTTAGAAACATATTCTTTAGCATTTTTACCAAGGAAATGGTATTTCTTGTTTTCAATCATTGAATTTAACGATGAATAAATATCATCTAAATTGTTTCCATCACAAATTAAACCCGTTTTATCATGACTGATTGCATCTGATGCGCCGCCATCCTTTCCTCCAAGTGAAGGAATACCAAATTGAGCAGCTTCCACATAAGCTATTCCAAAACCCTCAACAGATGTTTTGTGAATAATTGAAGGCATAACAAAAATATCGGATTTAGCTATTAAAGAATTTTTTAAGTCACTACTTATATCTTTAAAAAACATAACTTGAGAACTTAGATCAAGTTCTTTTACTAAATTTTTAATATTTTCTTCCTCATCACCATAACCAATACAAATATAAACTATATCAGGGTATATTTGTTTTAAATTTCTAAGAGCCATAACTACTTTTTCATGATTTTTTCTTTTATCAAATCTTGAAACGGTAATTAATCTTGGTGATTTTGTTTTTAGTAAGCTTTCAACTTTTTCTAATGATTTTTTATTCAATTCTTGAACAGGATCAACACCGGGATTAATTACAATTACCTTATCTTTATTTACCCCATTATTGATTGCTAAATTTTTAGTATAATCAGAGTTAGCAATAACTTTTTCAACATTATTTAAAACCTTAATTACTCTTTTATTTAAGGAACTTCCTTTGGGATGATTAATTTCTTTTCCATGGATTAAACAATATTTTTTTTTATCAGTATTAATTAATTCGAGACTTTTCCAGTGATCAGCAATCACACCTTGTACTTTATTCTCTTTTAAAAATTCATTTACTAATTGAGCTTTTCTGATTTTTCGAAGAAACTTTATTCCACCAACTCTATCAATTGAAAAATTTTCTTTTTTATCAAACTCTTTATGATTTTCTTGATAATCTGCAAAAACCTTAATCATAAAGTTTTTAGACATTTCTTTAGTAAGACCCCACATAAGACTTTGCATACCACCTAATTCCGGTGGAAAGGCTCTAGTAACAATTAGATACATTAATTATTGTTTCCACTTAATGCCACAACCAGCACTTGGAGTTTGATTTTCAGGCCCCTTACCAGTTTTAGCTATTTGTTTCATAGCTACAAGAAGATCACTTTCACCACTTCTTACTGGCACTAAGTTTTTAAGCTCTCGTAGTCTTCCTCTATATTGAAGCTCTAAATCTTTATTATAACCAAAAAAGTCTGGCGTACATACAGCATCATAAGTTTTGGCAATCTCTTGAGTTTCATCATTTAGATAAGGAAAACTAAACTCATTTTTTTTTGCAAATAAAATCATATTATCAAAAGAATCTTCAGGATAATTTTCAGCATCATTAGCACAAATAGCTACGGAGTTAATTCCAATTTTTTTTAATTCATTGCAATCTTCAACAATATCTTTTGTAACGGCTTTTACATATGGGCAATGATTACAGATAAACATTATCAAAGTTCCATTTTCACCTTTAATATCATTAAGAGAAATTATTTTATTATCAGTAGATTTTAGTTGAAAGTCATGAGCCTTTTGGCCGAAATCACATATTGGAGTTTGTATTGGCATAATGTAATAATATATAAATTATGTTTTACGATTTAAAAGATAAAAAACCAAAAAACTCTGGCGAAAATTGGGTAGCACCTAATGCAACCATCATAGGTGATGTTACTTTAGAAAAGAACTCAAGTATTTGGTTTAATGCAACCTTAAGAGGAGATATTGAAAATATCCACGTAGGTGAGGGATCAAATGTTCAAGATGGAAGTGTTTTGCACACTGATCCAGGCTATCCATTGAAAATTGGAAAGAATGTAACTGTTGGACACATGGTTATGCTTCATGGATGTACAATAGGGGACAATAGTTTAATTGGAATTGGTGCAGTGATTCTAAACAATGCCAAGATTGGAAAAAATTGCATCATAGGTGCAAAAGCTTTAATTACAGAAAACAAAGAGATACCAGATAACTCTTTAGTAATAGGTTCACCTGGCAAGGTTGTAAGAGAAGTTACAGAAGAAGAAAAGAAAGCTGTAGCAGAAAACACTCGACACTATCAAGATAATTGGAAAAAATATTCTAAATCTATTTTTTAAGGATTAATTATGAAAAAGATTTTTGGTGTTGTGGTTCTGGGTTTGTTGTTGAGTAGCAAAGCTTTTGCAGAAAGTGAAAAATGTAAATCATTACCCAAATACAGTAACCTTTGGTATTACAATAAGTGTGACGAGCAAAAATCTTTAAAATCAAAGAAAGTTAAAACATGGAAAAATAGACAAATTCCTGAAGAATATGTTAATCCAAATCTTGAGACATTGAGATACCATTTTCTTTCATATAACAAAAGAGGTAAAAATGATAAAAAATTTTATACCAAACCATCTTCTCAACCAAGTGCTTTAAAATTTAATCTTCAAAAAGAACCAAAGATCATAAAAAAGATTGTTAAGAAGATGCAGTCGACAGGTTTAATTAGTTATTTAATGTATGAAGATGGAGAGATTGTTATTGATCAGCTATCTCCTCCTGAAAGATTTGGAGATTTAATAGATGATGACACGATGATATACAGTATGTCTTTAGGAAAAAGTTTAGGTGGTTACCTCATGGGTCATGCGATCTGTAAAGGTTATATTAATTCTTTATCATCAACTTTGGCTGATTGGCCAATCCTCAAAGGAACACTGCTTGAAACAGCTACAGTACAAGATCTTATCAACGCCAGTACAGGTGATCAAAAATATATTTGGAACAATAATTTAAGTTCAGGAAGAGACATAGGTGATTTAACTATTGCCAGTATTGCAAAAAAAGAATTAGCAAACACTAAACCAGGAAAAAAACGTTTTAATTACTCACAATTTTCTCCCAATGTGGCTTTGAATTATATTTCATTTAAAACTGGACATAAATTTAATTCATTTATTAATGACGTCCTAAAAAATCATGTAGGTCTTGCTGGGAAATTAAGGTTTAATGGTAGTGGGGTTGAGTCAAAGGGTGTTATTCAATCAAATTTTAAAGCATCACGTTACGATACATTAAGAATTGGCATAGCTATTTTGAATGATTGGAACAGTGACACATGTATAGGAAACTATCTTAAAGATGTTTATTCAAATAGAGTTTATAAAGGAGCATATAATGTAGGTGACGGTTATTCACAATCTTATGCAGGTTTTTTTCATACCAACTATCCTGGCATAAGTGATACGGTGATGGGTATGGATGGATATGGTGGTATTGCATTGCTGATAAATTTTGATGAAAATCGAATTGTTTACACCCATGCAGTACATCGAGACTACAATTACAGATCTCTTGTTTTAAATGCTATAGATAAGGGAATATTTTAGGATATAAAAATTTGTTAAGGAACTAGCCAAGCATTTTTATTAGCTTCTAAATCAAATTTTGCTCTTCGATGTCCTTTAGCTGCAAGATAAAGCCATTCAATAGATTTAATTTTACATTTTATAACTGTAAAGTTTTTATAACCTTCTTCACTTTGTTCCATTGTGTAGTCAAAATCTTCTAATTTAGAAATCATTCCAGAAGTTGGATTTTCTGATGCAGTTCCTGGAGGACTATCAGTTAAATAACAACGTCTGCTTATATGTTGAGTTTTTTTCCATGAATCTTCAGTTGTAGAATTTTGATTATTTACTTCACATTCTACTTTTATTCTCAATTGTATCTTTTCTTCTTTATCGTAGAAAACTAGAGAGGCATTCTTATTTTTTTTTAGAATATTCACCTTTGGAGATCTAAAATCAGTATGAAATTGTAATAGATTTTTTGTTCTATCTGATTTACGTAAAACAACAATTCTACCATCCACTTCATCTTGGTGAGCACATATGAAGACTGGTATTCTGAATGGTGAACTTCTATTGGTGACTGCATCATCTAACATAGACCAGTACTTATTTTGAATTTCTTCTAAATTTTCATAGTATGCTGGCTGCATACATTACTTTCTAAATCTTTTAATTAAACTTGATGTATCCCAACGATTTCCACCCAAACCTTGAACTTCTTCATAAAATTTATCAACAAGCTCTGTAACAGGTAATAATGAACCATTATTTTTAGCTTCATCCATTGCAATTTTTAAATCTTTTCTCATCCAATCAACTGCAAAACCAAAATCAAATTTATCATCTATCATTGTTTTGTATCTGTTTTCCATTTGCCAAGATTGTGCAGCACCTTTTGAAATTACTTCAATGACATCTTCCATATTCAATCCAGCTTTCATTCCAAAGTTAATTCCCTCCGATAATCCTTGAACCAATCCAGCAATACAAATTTGATTAACCATTTTAGCAAGTTGTCCACTTCCAGCATTACCAAGTAGTTTCATTTTTTTGCTGTAACAATCAATTTTATCTTTCGCTTTGTCAAAGTCAGCTTGATCTCCACCAATCATAACTGTTAGAGCACCATTTTCTGCACCGGCTTGACCACCAGATACAGGAGCATCTAATGCACCAAATCCATTTTTTTTTGCATGTTCATAAATTTCTCGAGCAATTGTTGCTGATGCTGTAGTGTTATCAATATATATTGCGCCTTTTTTAATTGTTTTAAATGCACCATTGTCTCCAAAAGTTACTTCTCGTAGATCATTATCATTTCCGACACAGGTAAAAATATATTCAGCATCTTTTGCAGCTTCTGCAGGAGTTTCTGCAATTTTACCTTTATATTCTTTAATCCATTTTTCTGCTTTAGATTTTGTTCTGTTAAAAACAGTTACATTGTGACCACCTTTTGATATATAACCAGCCATTGGATAACCCATGACACCAAGACCTATGAAAGCAACATTACAACTCATAATTTTTTATGTTTAATAGTTTAAGTTTAAAAGTAATTATATTTGGTTTTATTTTTACATTTTTTTCTAGTTTTGGACAGAGTTTTTTTTTAGGTTTATTTAATTCTAGCATAAGAGAAACACTTTCTATTACTCATGGACAATTTGGCTCAATTTATGCTTCGGCAACATTATTAAGTAGTTTTCTTTTAATTTGGGTTGGAAAAAAAATTGACGATATAAACATTTTTAAATTTGCTTTTTATGTAACATTACTTTTATCTTTTTCTTGCTTTTTCTTTTCAAAGATATCCTCAATAACCTTTTTATTTATTGCTGTTTTTTTAATGAGATTTTCTGGGCAAGGATTAATGTCACATACTGCAACGACTACTATTGCTAGATATTTTACAATATCTAGGGGCAAAGCATTGAGTGCTGGATGGTTTGGTCTTTCAACAGCAGAATTTATTTTACCTGTATTCATTGTTTACTTACTAACAATCACTGCTTGGCAAAATATTTGGATATCTATATCTATTTTAATCTTAATTTTTTTACCATTGGCATCATTTTTTTTAATTAAGAAATTAGATTTTGATACAAGAGAACAAGTAGACACAAATAATTCTGAAATAAAAGAAATCAAACAATGGAAAAGAATTGAAGTTCTTAAAGATTACAGATTTTATATTGTTTGCTTAAATATGCTAGCAATGCCATGGATTGCAACTGGTGTATTTGTTTATCAATCATTTATTACTGAAGCTAAAGATTGGGGTTCTTTTGTAATTGCTCAATCATTTATGGTTTATTCAATACTTTCTGTAGTAACTTTATTAGGATCCGGATTTTTAATTGATAAATTTACCAGCAGAAAACTACTTATCTTTATGAACATACCTCTAATGATTTCTACATTAGTTTTATTTTACTTTGATGATCCAATTACTTCTTTTATTTTTCTTGGTTTAATAGGTATTTCTAATGGTTTAGCCAATGTTTTAGGTTCATCAACATGGGCCGAAATTTATGGCGTGAAATTTATTGGATCAATTAAAGCTTTAACTACTGCATTAATGGTTTTTTCAACAGCATTTGGAACAGCTTTATTTGGCATATTAATTGATAGAGGTTTTTCTATAGAGCAAATTGCTATGGTGTCATTTATCTATATTTCTATCTCTTTGATCCTGTTATTTTTTGTCAGAAACAAGCTAAATCCACAATATATATAAAAATCCTCTTGATTTTTTTTTACTCACTGTGTAGATACTGCGCATGGCAAGAGTAACCGTAGAAGATTGTATTGATAAAGTAGATAGTCCATACGAATTGGTTTTAGTAGCTAAAGAAAGAGCAACTCAATTAAATTCAGGGATAGAACCAACTTTAGATAAAGATAATGATAAAAACACAGTTATTTCTCTAAGAGAAATTGCTGAGGAAAATATTAAAGTTCCAGACTTAATCGATAGTGCAGTTTATAAATTAAGAAAACATGTTGAACAAATCGATGAAGGAACTGAAGATGATGAAGAAGTTGGAGACGATTTTGAAACATTGTACAAAGGTGAAATTTCAAAAAGTGGTACACCAATTTTGCCATCTAAAAGAGCAAGAAAAACTCCAGAAAAGATTCAAGTTTCTAAGGACGATTTAGCAGAACTATCACAAACAGCCCAACCAGATGTTGAACCAGCTGTTGATGAAGAAAACGAAACAGGTCAAAGCGATGTTTCATTAGAAGAAGTATCAGAAAGTGAAAATCAAGAAGCAGATATAAACACTGAAGATTCTGAACCTTCAAACTCGTAACAAAATAATATAAAGTCATTAAATGAACAGGAAAGTATCAGTTGCACCTATGATGGATTGCACAGACCGTCATGAAAGATTTTTTCTAAGGCTAATATCAAAAAATACTCTTTTATACACTGAGATGATTGTTGATGAGGCAATAAATAGAGGAAATAAAAAAAAGTTACTAGAATTTAATATTAATGAAAAGCCAGTAGCATTACAACTTGGCGGGTCTTCACCTCAACTTTTAGCTGAAGCAACAAAAATAGGGGAAGACTTTGGGTATGATGAAATTAATTTAAATTTAGGTTGTCCAAGTAAAAAAGTTGAGAAAAACAAATTTGGTGCGTGTTTAATGAAAGAGCCTAATTTAGTTGCAGATTGCTTGAGCAAAATGCAAGCATCAACAAAATTACCTGTTACTATTAAAACAAGGATTGGTTATGATGATGTTGAGGATTACAATAACCTTCATAAATTTATTTCAACATTAAAACAAACAGGAATAAAAACATTTATAATTCATGCAAGAAAAGCAATGTTAGGTAAATTTACACCTAAACAAAATTTAAATATCCCACCTTTAAAATATGATTATGTTTACAAACTAAAAAAAGATTTTCCTAATGAAGAAATTATAATCAATGGTGGCATAACATCAGTAGCTGAAATTAAACCTCATTTGGAAAAAACCGATGGTGTAATGATTGGCAGAGCGGCCTATCACACACCCTATTTATTAGCTGACATTGAAAAAGAAATTTTTAACAACCCTAATGTACCAAGTAGGCAAAATGTTATTGAAGAATTAATTCCTTACATAAAAGATGAAATTCAAAAAGGAACTAGATTAAATCAAATCATGAGACATACTATAGGTCTATTTCATGGGCAAGCAGGCGCTAGTTATTGGAAAAGATATTTAAGCGAAAATATGTGTATTAGAGATGCTGATATAAAAAAAATTGATCACATAATGGATAAGATTAAATATAACAATGTAGATGTAAGTGTAGGTCAACCTGTTTAGCTCAATCATTGCACACGAATATAGTTATTATATTTTTTTGATGGCTTTGGCTGCAATACCAGTTGGTTTTGTAGCTGGTCTCTTTGGTATAGGTGGAGGATTAATAACTGTTCCATTTTTATACTATATTTTTGGATCTCTTGGCATCAATCAAGAATATTTAATGCACTTAGCAGTAGGAACATCTTTTGCAATTATAATTCCAACATCGATAGTTTCAGTATTAACTCATCATAAATTTAAAGCTGTTGATTTTGAGATTGTTAAAAGTTATGGGGTTTACGTTGTAATTGGTGTCATTCTTGGAACGATATTTGCTGCATCATTAAAGACAAAATCTTTAATTTTGTTTTTTTCAATAGTTATATTTTTTTTAGGAATTTATTTAATATTAATTAAAGAAAAACCCAATGAAACTATAATTAATATGAAACTACATTTTAAGATTATGTTAGGTTTTATTGTTGGTTTTATCTCTGCACCCATGGGTATAGGTGGAGCAGTAATGAATGTACCAATTTTGAAATTTTTTGGCTACTCAATAAATAAAGCCATTGGAAGTGCTGCTGCGATTGGTTTTTTAATTGCTATTTTTGGTGCTACTGGATTTTTAATAACCGGAAAATATTTAAATACAAATATTCCTCTAAGTGTCGGTTTTTTAAATATACCAGCTTTTTTGATTTTTGTGCCAATTACAACCATAATGGCAAGGTTAGGTGCAAGGACAGTTCATAGAATTGATAAAAAAAAAATTAGTTTGTTTTTTGGAATATTTTTATTAATTGTAGCAGTTAAATTTTTATTAGAATATCTGAAAGTATGATTTGGTGTGGGGTGGTTTCAGTCTCCCTCTACCACCCTTTTTAAATAATAAGCGATTCGTCAAAACTTTTAAAACACGTAATAATAGAAAAGATATTTAATTGTGGAAATGTAATAGAGATTTACTTTTTACTTTTAAATCAAAAACATCAATTTTTTTTACAATCTCAGTAACTTCTTTCTTACTTTTTTTTGATACAATTTTGACATTCTTTACAATTTGATTAGAGGTAAAAGATAATGATGCACGAGCAGCACTTTTTGTTGTAGCACCAGTAAACACTGGACCTAGCAAAGCTGTTCCTGGACCACTGCAATTCATGAGCGATAATAAAAAAACAAAAATAATAAATTTTTTAAACATAAAATTACTTAGCTAATACATGATTCTTAATTTTTTATTGCATCATAGAAAAAATTATTTACACGTAAAAATTGTATAATAATTTAATACAAGCCAAAAAACCCTATTAAAAAGATTTGATCTCTTTCTAAAACTCAATTTAAACACTTGCGATATATGATAATGTTCTAAAGTTGTTAACTTTTTTATATGACTTCAAAAAAAGTAAATAAAAATAAAAAACCTATTATTGGAAATATCGAATCAATAATTCCAAAAAATCTAAAATTTAATAAAATTAATCCTGGATCTGTAATAGAGGATACTAAAAATAAAATTGGAAGCATTTATACTAATTTTAAAAAAGAGAGAGAAAAAGAAAAAAAAAGATTAGAAAAGAAAAGAAAACAGGATGAAAAAAAAGAGTTATTAAAAGAAAAAAAACAAGCACAAAAAGAAAAATTAGATAAAATTCGAGAAGAAAAACGTCAAATTTTGCTCTCACAAAAATTAATCAGTGACAACGAAAAACAGGTAAGAAAAAATGAGGAAAAAAGAAGAAAGATTGAGGCAAAAAGAATAAAAATTGAACAACAAAAATTAAAGGATGAGGAATCGAAAAAATTAAGAGAAGATGCTCAAAGATTAAAAGAGGAAGAGCTTAGATTAAAAATTCTTGAGAGGCAAAGGATTCGTGAAGAAAAAATCAAATTAAAAGAGGAAGCTATAAAAGCAAAAGAATTAGCAGCTCAAAAAGTGAGAGAAGAGAAGGAACAAGCAAGACAAGAACAAAATAGATTGAAAGAAATTGAAAGACAAAAAAGACTAGATGAGGAACAAAGAATTAGGGAAGCAGCAAGAAAATTAAAATATGAGGAAGAAAAACTCAGAGAAACTGAAAACAGGTTAAAACAATTAGAAATTGATAGACAACAAGAAATTGAGAGACAATTACTTCAAGAACAAGCTGCACAAAGAGCCAAAGAGGAAGAACTGAGATTAAAAGAAGAAAAATTAAAAAAAGCTGAACAAGATAGGTTAAATGCGGAAAAAGAACAAAGAGAAAAAGCCGAGGAATTAAGAAAGGAGCAAGAAAAACAGAAAAGAATTGAGGAAGAAAAAGAAATTGCATTAAAACATAAAGCAGAAGAAGAGGAGAGAATAAGGGAAGAAAATCGCAGAATAAAAGAATGGGAAGATAAATTTGATCAAGAGCAAAAAATAAAAGAAGAGAACTTAATTAAAAAATTTTATAGTGATAATTCTGATCAAGATTTAAAATCTGAAATCCCTGAGGAAAATAATAATGAGGAAGATAAAAGTAAGTAATTACATTTTTTGATCATACTCACCAATCTCCCCAGTCTTTTGCAAAATATCATCAATAAATTTAAATATATTTATTTTTCTTTCATTTGATGTAGGGCTCTCTGTAACAATAACTAACGAAGGTTTATTTGAAGAAGCTCTAATTAAACCCCAAGAACCATCTTCAAAAGAAAATCTTACACCGTTTACAGTTAAGACTTCTTTAATTTGTTGGTTATCTATTTTTATTTTTTTATCTTTTATTTCTTCTATTTTTTTTACTAAATCATCAACAACTTGATATTTTACTTCATCTTTACAAAAAGGTGCCATAGTTGGTGATTGATAAGTGATTGGAAGCTCATTAATTATTTCATGCATTTTCTTTTCTTGTTTGTCCAATAGATGACAAACTTGAATAGCGGAATTTATGCCATCATCATATCCATAACCTAATGGTTTATTAAAAAAGAAATGACCACTTTTTTCAAAACCTGCTAATGCTTTTTCATTATAAACTTTCCTTTTTATGTGTGAATGACCTGTTTTCCAATAGATAGTTTTACATTGATTTTTATTTAAAATTTTATCGTTTGTATAAAGGCCAGTTGATTTTACATCTACAATAAATTTTGAATTTTTATGATTAGACGATAAATTTCTAGCAATAAGTAAACCAATTTTATCTGAAAAAATTTCATTACCTTTATTATCTATAACTCCTACTCGATCACCATCACCATCAAATCCAAAACCTATGTCTGCATTATTTTCTTTTACAGCTTTAGATATTTCATGAAGCATCTCTAAATCTTCAGGGTTAGGGTTGTATTTGGGAAATGTCCAATCTAGATTACAATCTAATTCAATAACCTCACAACCAATACCTTTTAAAATATCTGGTGCAAAAATTCCTGCTGTTCCATTTCCACAGGCTACAACTGCTCTAATCTTTTTATTTATTTTATTTTTTTGTATAAGATCTTTTTTATAAATTTCTTGAAAATTATTTACATCTTTAATTTGCCCTTCACCTTTAGTAAACTTTTCATTTATTGTAATTTCTTTAAGCTCTTTCATTTCTTCTGGTGCGTGAGTTAAACCTTTTTTGATACCCATTTTAACTCCAGTCCAACCATTTTCATTATGACTTGCAGTAACCATTGCAACTGCATCACTCTCTAGTTTAAATTGGGCAAAATAAACCATTGGAGACAATGATAACCCTATATCTTCAACGTAACACCCAGTTGAAGCTAAACCTTTTTTTAAAGATGATTTAATTTCTTCACTATAAGATCTATAATCATGACCCACTATAACTCTTGGATTTTTTTTATTTGTGTGTCCTATTATTTGTGTTCCCAACCCTTTACCAAGATTAACGATTCCCTCAGCATTGATATCTTTCTCATAAAGCCATCGTGCGTCATATTCTCTAAATCCATAAGGGTCTATTTTTATTGATTGATTCATGCTGTTAATTACTTACCTTTTTTTCTTTTTTATAGTTGAATTATTTTTATACTGTTCTATAAATGTTCTATTGATTTACTGTTTATATAGTATATCAATACTAAGCGCATACAACATATAGTTGTTTTCGTAAAAATAACAAATTATAATACATAAATATGAACAAGATTCTATCTCAGGCCTTAAAGAAAGCTGTCTCCGAATATAGCCCAGTAGTAAAAGAGGTATCAAAGGACAATAGACCAGATTTATTTTCACTAAACAATGAAACTGAGCTTTTCCAGAATGATAAAGGAATTATTATCAAAATTGATCGTTCAAAAGATGTAAATCTAACTGATTTTGGTAAAGCGACCTTGAAAGATAGATATTTAGGTCATAACGAGTCTTTTCAAGATTTATTTGCAAGAGTAGCCAGCACTTATGCAGATGACAACTTACATGCTCAAAGAATTTATAATTATATTAGTAACTTGTGGTTCATGCCGGCAACCCCAGTTTTGTCTAATGGTGGAACGAAAAGAGGCTTACCAATATCATGTTTCTTAAATGAGGCTTCCGATAGCTTAGGTGGCATTTTAGATTTATGGAGTGAAAATGTTTGGTTAGCAGCTAAGGGTGGAGGTATAGGAAGTTATTGGGGCAACTTAAGATCAATTGGTGAAAAAATTGGTAAAGTTGGAAAAACTTCTGGAATAATTCCCTTTATTAAAGTTATGGACTCGTTAACAATGGCAATTAGTCAAGGTTCACTTAGAAGAGGTTCGGCTGCTTGTTATCTTCCAGTTGATCATCCTGAGATTGAAGAGTTTATGGAAATGAGAAGACCAACAGGCGGAGATCCAAACAGAAAAGCTCTAAATTTACATCATGGAGTTTTAGTTTCAGATGCATTTATGCGTGCAGTTGAAAATGATGATCAGTGGGCACTCAAAAGCCCAGCTGATGGAACCGTTCAACAAACTATTTCTGCAAGAAATTTATGGATAAGATTATTAACTGCAAGAATAGAAACAGGCGAGCCTTATATAATTTATATTGACACAGTTAATAGACAAATTCCTCAGCACCATAAGCTAGCAAATCTTACAGTTAAAACTTCTAATCTTTGTAGCGAAATAACTTTACCAACTGGTGTTGATAAAGATGGAAGAGATAGAACAGCAGTTTGTTGTTTGTCTTCACTAAATTTAGAAAAATATGATGAATGGAAAGATGATCCAAATATGATTGGAGATGTCATGAGATTTTTAGATAATGTTCTATCTGATTTCATTAATAAAGCACCTGAGCAATTTAGAGATGCAAAATACTCTGCAGAAAGAGAAAGAAGTGTTGGTTTGGGAGTTATGGGTTTTCATTCCTTCTTACAAAAGAAAAGAATTCCACTGGAGTCAGTAATGGCAAAATCCTGGAATAAAAAAATATTTAAACAAATTGACGAACAAGTTAACCAAGCATCAAAAGATTTAGCTGAAGAAAGAGGAGCATGTCCTGATGCAGCAGAGTACGGGTTTAAAGAAAGATTCTCTAACAAAACAGCAATAGCACCAACAGCATCTATTTCTATTATATGTGGAGGCGCATCTCCAGGAGTTGAACCTATTGCAGCAAATAGCTACACACACAAAACTTTGTCAGGATCTTTTAATGTTAGAAATAGATATCTTGAAGAAATTTTAGAAAGTCATGGTAAAAATGATGACGAAACATGGTCTACAATTACTACCAATCAAGGATCAGTATCTCATCTAGATTTTTTAACTGATTTGGAGAAAGATGTTTTTAAAACTGCATTTGAATTAAACCAAAAATGGATTATTGAATTGAGTGGAGATCGAACACCTTTCATTTCCCAAGCACAATCGGTTAATCTATTTTTACCGGCAGATGTCCATAAAAAAGAATTACATAGAATTCATTTTGATGCATGGAAAAAAGGACTAAAAAGCCTTTATTATTGCAGATCAAAATCAATTCAAAGAGCTGAAAATATCAATAATGCTAAATCAACTGATATTACAGCCAATGTATATAAATCTAAAAATCAACAATCAAACGAAGAACCAGAATACGAGGAGTGTTTATCATGTCAGTAACAGGTAAAATTAAAACAGAGAAGAAAGAGATAATTCAACCAAAAAAAATGGGTCTATTAGTAGAAAATCCTGTTTATAAACCATTTAGATATCCTTGGTGTTACGATGCATGGTTAACACAACAAAGAATTCATTGGTTGCCAGAAGAAGTTCCTTTAGGGGATGATGTAAGAGATTGGCAAAAAAACTTATCACAACCTGAAAAAAATTTATTAACTCAAATTTTTAGATTTTTTACCCAAGCTGATGTTGAGGTTAATAACTGTTATTTAAGACACTACACAACTGTTTTTAAACCTACAGAGGTTTTAATGATGATGACTGCTTTTGCTGCGATGGAAACTGTACACGTTGCTGCTTACTCTCATTTATTAGATACAATTGGAATGCCTGAGTCAGAATATTCTGCTTTCATGAAATATAAAGAAATGAAAGATAAGTATGACTATATGCAAGGGTTTAATGTTAATTCAAAAGAAGATATTGCAAAAACAGTGGCAGTTTTCAGTGCGTTCACTGAAGGTCTACAGTTGTTTGCAAGTTTTGCAATTCTTTTAAACTTCCCAAGACATAATAAGATGAAAGGGATGGGCCAGATAGTTACTTGGTCAGTGAGAGATGAAACACTTCATTGTAATTCAATGATAAGAATTTTTAAAGAATTCATAAATGAAAATCCTCAGATTTGGACTCCAAAATTGAAAAAGGAACTTTACGAAGCTTGCAGAACGATAATAGAGCATGAAGATGCATTTATTGATTTAGCTTTTGAAATGGGTCCAATGGAAGGTTTAACTGCTCAAGAGGTTAAAGACTACATCAGATTTATTGGTAATAGAAGATTGGTTCAATTAGGTTTAGAACCAATTTATGATGTTGAGAAAAATCCTCTTGGATGGCTTGATACAATGTTAAATGCAGTTGAACATATGAACTTCTTCGAAGGTCGTGCAACTGAATATTCTAAAGCATCAACCCAAGGAACCTGGGTAGAAGCATTTAGTTAACAATAGAAGTGAAAATAAACTTTTTAATATTTACAATTCTAATACTATTTTTAAGCCATTGTAATACGGTAACAGGAACCGTTGAAGGAACAGCAAGGGGAATTTATAAAGATGTAAAAACTTTTCATCACTATTCTACGTGTGTATTTACTAGAGCTCAGTGTGGTGACTTGGATTTAGAATAATTTATCTTTGATTCAATTGAAGAACTTTTCTGTGCTTGCTACCTTTGTAACTGGCAAGAGGTCTAATTAATTTATTTGCTGCATGCTGCTCTATAATATGCGCTGACCAACCTGTAATTCTTGAAATAACGAATATTGGTGTAAAAAAATCAGTATCAAAACCCATTAAATGATAAGTAGGACCAGTAGGGTAGTCTACGTTTGGATGAATATCTTTTCTTTCAATCATAACTTTTTCAACGATGTCATAGATTTTTTCAAATTTTTTGTCTTTTTTAATTTTGGCTACTTTACCAAAATATTCTCTCATTGTTGGAACTCTTGAGTCTCCACTTTTATAAACTCTATGACCAAATCCCATTACAACATCCTTATTATCTAAAGCTTTATTAATCCATTTGTGTGCATTCTCTGGCTTCTTAATTTTATTCATCATATGCATTACTTCTTCATTTGCTCCACCGTGCAAAGGCCCTTTGAGACTTGCAATAGCGCCAGTAATTGCACCATGAATGTCTGACAAACTACTTGTTATTGTTCTTGCTGTAAAAGTTGAAACGTTAAAGCTATGTTCGGCATATAAAATTAGAGAAACATCAAAAGCTTTTACAATATCTTTATTTGGGACTTTACCAAAACACATGTGAAAGAAGTTTTCTGAAAAAGAAAGGTTACTTTTTGGAGGTATAATTTTTTTTCCTTTTCTTGATCTATAAAAAGCGGCTAAAGCTACAGGAGTTTTAGCAAAAATTCTCATTACTTTTCGCATGTTTGCTTTAGGTGAATTATCTTTTGTTTCATTATCTTCTAGACCCATTATGCTGACAACTGTTCTCGCAACGTCCATTGGATGAGCTTTTTTTGGAAATTTCTTAATATCTTCCAATAAAGTTTTTGAAAGTTTTCTTTCTTTTCTTTCCTGTTTTTCAAAATCTTTTAATTGTTTTTTGGTAGGTAGTTCTCCATTAAGAATTAAATAAGCTACTTCTTCAAATTTACATTTTGCACATAAATCTTGTGCAGCATAACCTCTATAAGTAAGAGAGTTTATTTCAGGCATTACTTTTGAAACTTCAGTTTCATCAACTACTATTCCAAGCAAACCTTTTTTTATATCTTCACTCACTATTCGTGTCCTTCAGTACTAAAATTATAAATTTTTTCATCTAAACTATTATATTTTTCGTAATCAACAAGCTCATATAATCTTTTTCTTGTTTGCATTTTATCTATTATATTGTTTTGATGTCCATTTACATAAATGTCCCTTAAACCATCCTCAACATTTTTCATTGCTAATCTTTGTGTTGTAACAGGATAAATAACAATATTGTATCCAAATTGCTCAAGTTCTTTATAATTAAAAAGTTTTGACTTTCCAAATTCAGTCATGTTCGCGAGTAGGTAGCAAGACAATTCTTTTCTTACTTTTTCGAAGTCCTTTTCATCAGTTAAAGCCTCTGGAAAAATTATTTCAGCTCCAGCATCTATATATGCTTTGCATCTTTCTATCATTTTATCAATTCCTTCGACACCTTTTGCATCAGATCGTGCAATAATTTTAAAATTTTCATCTTTTTTTGCTGTAACACATTCCTTAATTTTTTTAACCATGGCCTCCGTTGATATCAATTCTTTGTTATCAAGATGACCGCATCTTTTTCTTTCAATCTGATCTTCAAGATGAATAGCAGTAATTCCAAAATCTTCAAATGTTTCAATTGTTTCTTTACAAGATTTAAAACCTGTATCAATATCAACAATTGTTGGAAGATTTGTTACTCTTGAGATTAAATATGATCTAGTACTAACATCCTGTAGTGTAGTTAGTCCAATATCAGGAAATCCAAGGTCGTTTGCCATTACACCTCCAGAGACATAAACAGCATCATAGCCAATTTCTTCAATTAATTTTGCAGTCAGAGGATTATAGGCACCAGGTACTCTCAATATTTTATTAGATTTTAATTTTTGGACAAAATCAAATCTTTTTTGTACTGGTTCTTTTTCAACAAAATGCACTAAAAAATTCCCTTTTTTAAATTTCTTTTAAGTCTACTTCTCTTCACATCTATGTTTAATCTGTCTAGCTGTCCTGGTTTTAATTTTTTCAAATTTTGTACTGTTTTTAAAAATCTATCACTCTCTTTTTTGTCTAAAATATTTTGGGTCAAAGTTAAAAACTTATTAATATAATTTTCTCTTTTGAAAGGTCTTGATCCATATGGATGAGCGTCTGCTCGATCTTGTTGTTCTGTAATTTTTTTTCCATTTTTAAGCGTTATTACCACCTTAGCACCAAACGACTTCTTTTTAGGATTCGGATCATGGTATTTTCGTGTCCATTTTTTATCTTCATGGGTTTTAATTGATCTCCAAATTTTAATTGTACTTTTTTTATTAGCCCTGGCTTTCGTATAAGATTTTACATGATGCCAATCACCATCTTCTAAGGCTACAGCAAAAATATACATTATAGAATGATCTAAAGTTTCTCTACTTGCTTTAGGATCCATCTTTTGGGGATCATTTGCCCCGGTACCGATAACATAATGTGTATGGTGACTAGTAAAGATGTCAATTTTTTTTATCTGGTTTAAGTTTTGTATTTTTTTTTTTAATTTTTTAGCCAAGTCAATCAGGGCTTGCGATTGATATTCTGCAGAGTATTCTTTTGTATAAGTTTCTAGTATTCCTCTCTTAGTTTCACCTTTTTTTGGAAGAGGAACTTTATAAAGTGCTTTTTTTCCATCTAGAATTCTTGCAATCACACTATCCTCTCCTTCATAAATTGGACTTGGAGCCCCTTCACCTCGCATGACTCTATCCACAGCCTCTATTGCAAGTTTTCCTGCATGAGCTGGCGCATAAGCTTTCCAACTTGAAATCTCACCTTTTCTAGATTGTCTTGTAGACACTGTAGTATGTAGTGCTTGTTGTACTGCTTGATAAATAGTTTCTGTATTCAATTTTAACATCGTGCCAAGCCCAGCAGCAACACTTGGCCCTAAGTGAGCGATGTGATCAACTTTATGTTTATGTAAACAAATCCCTTTTACTAAATTAACTTGTACTTCATAGGCAGTAATAATTCCTTTCAAAAGATCTAAACCACTTTTTTTGTTTTGTTGTGCAACACTTAAAATTGGAGGTATATTATCTCCAGGATGACTGTAATCTGCAGCTAAAAAAGTATCATGGAAATCAAGCTCTCTTACAGCAGTTCCATTTGACCATGCAGCCCACTCACAATCAAATTTAAATTTTCTATTTACACCAAATAATGTTGCTCCAT
>CACGEC010000016.1 GCA_902572005.1 uncultured Pelagibacteraceae bacterium
AAATTCTTGCTAAATAAATTCCCATAATACCAATTGTAAGAAGCATAACTCCACTAAAAAAAGAAATAGTCACAATTATACTTGTTGAACCTGGAATAGCTAAATTATAGATTTTACAAATTAGTGCATAAATAATTAAACCAAAAGATATTAATATTGAAAAAAATCCAAAATAAATTCCGAAGTAAAGAGGTTTTAAGGAATAACTTGTAAGCCCATTTATGAATTCTGTTACTGGACCTTTTGAAAAAAGAGGCATTTTAGTTTCGCCATGACCTCTTGCTTTTCTTTCATATTTAAAAAAACTTTGTTTAAATCCAACCCAGACTGACAGACCTCTCACGTAAGGTCTATATTCATTTTGATCTAGTATTTTTCCTAATACTTTTTTTGAAATTAATTTAAAATCACCAGACTCAATTGGTAAATTTATGTCTGAAAAGTAATTAATTATTTTATAAGCAATTTTAGTGATAAAAAGCTTTATCTTATTTTCTCCTTCTCTTTTTGTTCTAACAGTATGAACAACTTCATTACCTTTCTCATGTTCTTTAATTAAATCTGGTATTATTTCAGGGGGGTCTTGAAGATCACTGTCCATATATACAATGGCGTCACCTTTCGCATGTCTAAACCCAGCAATTATACAGGGCCCAACACCAAATTTTCTACTCATATTTATTATTGTAATCGGATATGTTTTTTGAAGATCAATTAAGATCTGTTCTGAATCATCATCAGAATCATCATTAACAAAAATCATTTCATATTCCCAAGAATCTAGATTTTTTAAACTCAAGGATACTCTCTTTATAAGCTCTTTAAGATTTTTTTCTTCATTTCGAAATGAAAAAATAATTGATAAAAGTTTCATAGAGAAATTTTATATTTTAAATTATCAAATGAAACAATACGAAACTTTACTTAATAAATTTAAAAAAACTGACTTAGTTATATTAGCTGGTGGTAAAGGTACTAGAATTAGGAAAAGATTGAATAATTTACCTAAACCAATGGTAAAATTTAGAAATAGAGATTTTTTACAATACGTAATTAATTCTTTTTCAAAGTATCCTTTTAAAAAAATTTATATTCTTACAGGTTTTAGAAGCAACTACATTTATAAAAAATATCATAACAAAGAAATAAATTTTATAAAAATTGAATGCTTGAAAGAGGATAAATTATTAGGAACTGCAGGATCACTTTATAAACTAAAAAAAAAAATTAATAATTTTGTTTTAATTAATGGCGATAGTATCTTTGAAGTAAATTTAATTAGTTTGATTAATTCATGTAAAAATAATTCTTATGGTTCAATTGCATTGACAAAAAATATCAATCAGGAAAGGGATCTTGTTTTTTTTAAGATATGGCCATGCTTCTGTATAGAAAGATTTAAATCCATCATCAATAGTCAATAAAATTTTTTTCTTTTTTTTTGGATTATCAAACTCTTCAAGGAAATTTTTTGGATGATAGAAGTCAAAATCTGAATTTGATATAATATCTATATGCTTTTCAAAAATTTCCATAGAAATATTTGTCGATGGATATTTCGATTCATTAAAACGATGATACATTATTGATAATACACCCTCATCTTTTGAATAAAGTTTGATATTATTATCTTCTGCATTAGAATTTGAGATAAACAAAAATATAAAAATGAATAAACTTATTATTGATGCCGCAAACGAAAATATTTTTTTAATGATCATTAATAAAAACAATATTTATAATACTACTCATAAAAATAACAAAATTAATTATGAAAAACTTGTCATTTTAATAACTGATTTTTTAGGCCTAAATAATCTACAAATAAATGATATCTCGTTAATATACATAAATAGAGGACCTGGCAGCTTTGCGGGCATAAGGAATTCATTATCGATAATTAAAGCAATACATTTTGTTAAGAAAATCGATTATTATTGTTATAGTTTTCAAGATTTTAAGGGTGAAAATAACATTGAATATGAAAATATCCCCAATCTGTGTGATAAATTTAAAATTAAAAAAAATTTGATTAAACCCATTTATATGAGCTAGAATTAGTTATGGTAGATACGATTGAACAAAAATGTCTTGATAAAGGAGTAAAGCTTACTGAGCAAAGAAAGATAATCGCAAAGGTTATTTCCGAGTCAAAGACAGAATATGGAGAGTCTGATCATCCAGATGTAGATGAGCTTTATAGCCGTGTCTCAAAAATTGATCCAAAAATAAGTATCGCAACTGTTTATAGGACTGTAAAATTATTTGAGGAAGCAGGTATATTAACAAAACATGATTTTAAAGGTGGCAAAGCAAGATACGAAGCAATGATAGAAAGTCATCATGATCATTTAATTGATATCAAATCAGGAGAGATAATAGAGTTCGTGGATGAAGAAATAGAAAAACTTCAAAAAAAAGTTGCTGAAAAATATGGATACACATTAGTAGACCATAAATTAGAGTTGTATGGGGTCAAAAAGAAACCTCAATAAATGAGCCAAAAAATTTTTATTAAAACATTTGGTTGCCAGATGAATGAATACGACTCTAATCGTATTTACGACTCTTTGAAAAAAATTGGTTATAATAAAACAGAAAATTATGAGGATGCTAATTGTTATTTGTTAAATACTTGTCACATAAGAGATAAAGCTAAGGAAAAAGTATATCACGAAATCGGAAGAGTAAAAAAAATTTTTAGATCAAAAAAAAAACCGTTGGTTATTATCACTGGATGTGTGGCCCAAGCAGAAAATCAAGAAATGTTAAGACGAGAACCATATATAGACTTAGTAATTGGACCGCAATCTTATCATAAGATAAATGATACAATTTTAAATCATATTAAAAAAAGGAAAAAAATTGAACATACTGATTTTGATCCATTTTCTAAGTTTGATTATTTGAGTAAAATTAAAAATGAATCGAGTAAAACTTCTTCATTTTTAACTATTCAGGAAGGATGTGATAAATTTTGTCATTTTTGCGTAGTGCCTTATACAAGAGGGCCAGAATATTCAAGACCATTTAAGCAAATCTTAGATGAAGCAAAAAATTTAATAGATAATGGAGTAAAAGAAATTATTCTTTTGGGCCAAAACGTAAATGCTTATAAAAATGAAAAATATAAGTTGTCAAATTTAATATTAGAAATTGAAAAACTTTCAGGTATTGAAAGAGTAAGATACACAACATCACATCCAAAAGACATGACAGATGATTTAATTGATGTATATAAATATTCAAAAAAACTTATGCCTTTAGTTCATTTGCCAATTCAAAGTGGATCTAATAAAATTTTAGATTTAATGAATAGAAAACATAATATATCTGAATATTTAAAAACTTTCGAAAAGCTTAAGAAAATAAATCCTAATATTGAATTTTCTAGTGATTTTATAATTGGTTACCCTGGTGAGGAAGAAGTAGACTTTAACGATACCATGAAACTTATTAAGGAAATAAAGTTTGTGAATTCTTATTCATTCATTTTTAGTCCAAGGCCAGGTACGGTTGCCGAAAATTTAGAGCAAATCGATAAAAAAGTTTCAATTGAAAGACTTGAAAAAGTTCAAGATCAGTTATTTCAAAATCAGATTGATATGAATAAGTCGCTTGAGAATAATGTCATAAATGTTTTAGTGGAAAATTTAACAGATGATAAAACCCAAGTTTTTGGACGTTCAGAGCATATGACATCAGTTATTTTTAATGGTAAAGAGAGTGATATAGGAAAGATTTTGAAAGTAAAAATTGAAAAAAGTAACAGGAGTACTTTGTTTGGAAAAAAAATTGAAACCCTAAATCAAAAGGTAGCATAGAAGTTGAGCGGTTTAATAAAAGATAATATTAATTCTTCCCTTAAATTTGTTTACTCAGAAAACAATTCATTAAGCGTGATTTTTCATGATAATGATTTATTAATGGGTGTAGTTGGTGAATTTAATAAGAACTTAAAGGAACTAGAGAAAATAACTCAATCTAATTTATATTCTAGAGGTAATTCAATATTAATAAAGTCTAATCCTCAAAAAAACGAAATAGTTAAAAATGCGATACAATTTTTAGCAAATCAATTTATAAACAACGGAAGTATAGAAAATAAGGATATAGTTTCATCAGTAGATAATTTTATGATAAACGAAAAAGTTAAAAATAATAATGTAACAGATATTATCAAAACTCCAAAAAAATCCATTATTCCAAGATCAGAAAAACAAAAAGGGTATGTGAGAGCTTTAAGGCAAAGTGATATTATTATTTCAGCTGGACCAGCTGGTACAGGTAAAACATTTTTAGCTGTAGCAGTAGGGCTGACAATGTTATTAGAAAAAAAGATTGAAAGAATTATTTTATCGAGACCAGCAGTAGAAGCCGGTGAACGACTAGGTTTTTTGCCAGGAGACATGAAAGAGAAAGTCGATCCTTATTTGAGACCTTTATATGACTCTCTTTATGATCTTTTTGACTTTGAAAAAATTCAGAGAATGATTGAAATTGGTGATATTGAGATTGCTCCGTTAGCTTTTATGAGAGGTAGAACATTAAAAAATTCTTTTGCAATTCTTGATGAGGCTCAAAATGCTACTGATACCCAAATAAAAATGTTTCTAACTCGTATAGGTGAAAATTCTAAAATAGTTGTGAACGGAGACCCAAGTCAAATTGATCTACCAAACAAAAATATGTCTGGTCTAGTACGATCTAAAGAGCTACTTGGTCATTTGAATGAAATAGCAGTTGTCGATTTTGATCATTCTGATGTTGTTCGACATCCTCTTGTATCAAAAATAGTCAAAGCTTATTCAAAAAATGATTAAAATTTATGTTCTCTCTGATGAGGGGGCCTGGTCGAAAAGACTAAAAAGAAAAGAGATATTTTTCAATAAAATTTGTGCGTCATTTCCTAAAAAATACAAATTTTTAAACAAAAAGGTTAGTCTTACTTTGCTACTGTCGAATAATAAAAATATTAAAAGGTTAAATAAAAACTTTAGAAATAAAGATAAACCTACTGACATTCTATCATTTCCTTTTAGTAAAAAGTTAAAGATATCAAGCGAAACCTATTTAGGAGACATAATTATAAGTTATAATTTTATTGATAAACCTAAACATCAGAGACTAAATTTATTTAAAGAAAAATTAACAAAAATATTTATACACGGTTTTCTCCATCTTTTAAGTTATGATCATATCAAAAATAAAGATTATAAAAAAATGCTTAAAGAAGAAAAACTTATATACCAATCTGTATTTTCAAAACTCAATTAAATTGATTAATAAATTTTACACTGAATTAGTTTTTTTGGTTATCTTGGGGATGATAACTACTTTAAGTTTGTCTCCATTTAATTACTTTTTTTTAAATTTTTTAACCTTTCCTTTATTTTTTATTTTTTTAATTAAAAAAATAAATTTACATAATAACTTTAAATTTTTCTTTATATATGGTTGGGCTTTTGGTTTTGGTTATTTTTTAACCAACTTATATTGGATATCTATTTCTTTAACATTTGATCAAAATTTTAAATTTTTAATACCATTTACAATTATATTTATACCTGCGTTTTTAGCTATTTTTTATGGATTAGTTACAACGGTTTTTATGATTTTAAATCCCAAAAAAAGAATATTAAGTTCACTTTTAATTTTTTCTCTAATTTTTGGTGTCATGGAATTTATAAGAGGATCAATACTTTCTGGTTTTCCTTGGAACTTGATTGCTTATAGTTTTTCAAATCAATTAGAAATTATAAGCGTTATTTCAATTGTAGGAACTTATGGATTTAACTTGTTCTGTATTTCTTTATTTACAAGTCCAGCTATTTTCTTATTAAAAGATAGAAATAAGGATATTGGTTTATGTGTGTTTTTTCTCTTTTCAATGGTAGCACTTTATTTTTATGGAAGTAGTTATAAAGAAAAATTTAACAATGCAGCTAAAAAAAGTAATGACTATAAAATTAGAGTTGTAGGATCTAATATTAATTTAGATAGATTTTATTCTAATACTGATACTGCCTCCATTATAAAGGAATTAATAAAAATTAGTGATCCTAATATTAATGAAAAAACTATTTTTGTTTGGCCAGAGGGTATGTTACCTGGCATCTCTAGCGATGAATTAAAGAGTTATAATAAGTTATTTGAGAAAAAATTTACCCAAAATCATATTTTATTTATTGGCACTAATAGTAAATTAATTAAAAATGGATCAACAAAGTATTTTAATTCACTTTCTGTTTATGATCATAAATTAAATTTGCTTGATACCTATCATAAAATAAAACTCGTACCTTTTGGTGAATTTCTTCCAGCTGAAGATTTTCTCAAAAAAATTGGTTTAAAATCATTAACTAATAATTATCAATCTTTTTCAAAAGGCAAGATGAGAAAAATTATTGAAATCAAGCGAGAAAACTTTTCTATAAAAATTTTACCTCTTATTTGTTATGAAATAATTTATTCGGGTAAAATATCAAAAAATAGAGATTATGACTTAATTATTAATGTTTCTGAAGATGGTTGGTTTGGTCGTTCAATAGGGCCAAAGCAACACTTTGACCATAGTATTTTTAGGGCTATTGAAAGTGGTAAATATTTAATACGTTCGGCAAATAATGGTATTTCAGGAATAATAAATCCTATCGGCATTGTAGAACAAAAAATTAATTTTAAACAATCTGGATTTCTCGATTATAGAGAAAGTAGCAAAATACAACCGACGATCTTTTCTAAATATGGAAATAAAATTTTTGGATTATTAATTTTATTGTATATTTTCTTAATATTTTCATTTAATAGAATTAAAAATGAGTAATCTAAAAAACTATCTTTTCACAAGCGAGTCAGTCTCCGAAGGACACCCAGATAAAGTTTCTGATAGAATATCTGATATGGTAGTTGATACTTATTTATCAGGAGATCCATTTTCAAGGGTGGCATGCGAAACACTCACAACAACTAATAAAGTTGTATTAGCTGGAGAAGTTAGAGGCCCAGAAATTAAAGAAGAAGAATTAATTGAAAAAGTTAGGAATTGTATTAAAGACATTGGTTACGACCAAGATGGTTTTTCTTGGAGAGAGGCAACTAAAATTGAAAGTCATTTACACTCTCAATCGGCAGATATTGCAATGGGTGTAGACTCCTCAGGAAATAAAGATGAAGGAGCTGGAGATCAAGGCATAATGTTTGGATATGCATGTGATGAAACAGAGGAGTTAATGCCAGCGCCTATTCATTATTCACATAAAATTTTAAGGCTAATGGCAGAGGATAGAAAATCTGGAAAATTAAAAAATATTGAGCCAGACTCTAAAAGCCAAGTTACATTTGAATATATCAACGGTAAACCATCTAAAGTAAAATCAGTTGTGATATCATCTCAACATTCTAAAGATATAAATCAAGCACAAGTTAAAGATTTATTGAGACCAATCATGCTTAAATCTATCCCAAAGAATTTTCTTGAAGGTTTTAACGAGGAAGAGTTTTACGTTAACCCAACTGGAAATTTTGTAATTGGTGGTCCTGATGGAGACTGTGGTCTTACTGGAAGAAAAATTATTGTAGATACTTATGGAGGTGCAGCACCTCATGGAGGTGGTGCTTTTTCAGGAAAAGATCCAACTAAAGTTGACAGATCTGCGGCTTACGCAGCAAGATATATTGCTAAAAACGTAGTAGCTTCAAAAATTTCAGATAAATGCTTAATTCAATTAGCTTATGCGATTGGAGTTTCAAAACCATTATCTATTTATGTAAATCTTTTTGACAATGATTTGGATAAAAATAATTTTGTAGAGAAAAAAATTAGAGAAAATTTTGATTTAAGTCCAAGAGGTATTAGAGAAATGTTAAATCTAAATAAACCAATATATGAAAAAACAGCCGCTTATGGTCACTTTGGAAGAAGTCCCGAAAAAGATGGTGCATTTTCATGGGAAAAAACTGATAAAATAGGTGTTTTCTCAAAATAGTTTCAGTTGAATTAAAAAAAAAGTTTACTATATTGCCCTTACATTATTGAATTTACAAAATGGGCTTAAGCCCATTTTTTTTTGGAAAATATGAAATGTTAAATAAAAGAGCAGATAAACTTGAATTATTAAGAATTGCTGAAGCCGTAGCTTTGGAAAAATCAATTGATAAAGAGCTTATTATCAACTCTATGGAAACTGGGATTGCTAAGGCAGCTAAGTCTAAGTTTGGTCAAGATAATGAGATAAAAGTTTTAATAAATAGAGAAAATGGAGACATTGAAATTTTTAGAAAGTTAATCATTACCGAAAATCCAGAAAACTCAAACACAGAAATCAAACTAGAAGATGCAATAAATCTTAATGAAATAAACAAAGATAAATCAGTCGGTGACGAAGTTCTGCAACCTCTTCCAGCATTTGATTTTGGAAGAATTGCAGCACAAACAGCTAAACAGGTAATAAATTTTAATGTTAGAGAGGCTGAGAGAGAAAGACAGTATAACGATTTTATTGATAAAAAAGATACAATTTTAAGTGGGATTGTAAAAAGATTAGAATTTGGAAATGTAATTGTTGATTTAGGAAGAACTGAGGCAATTATTCAGAAAAATGAGTTAATCCCAAGAGAGAACATTAAAGCAGGTGATAGAATAAAAGCTTATTGCTACGACGTTAGACGTGAACCAAGAGGTCAACAAATATTTTTATCGAGAGCTCATCCAAAATTTATGGAAAGACTTTTCGTTCAAGAAGTTCCAGAAATTTATGACGGATTGATTGAAATAAAATCTTCTTCAAGAGATCCAGGAAGTAGAGCAAAAATTTGTGTAAAAGCTGTTGATACCTCACTTGATCCAGTTGGAGCTTGTGTAGGAATGAGGGGTTCACGAGTACAAGCGGTTGTTAATGAATTGCAAGGTGAAAAAATAGACATAGTAAATTGGTCAGAAGATCCAGCAATTTTAGTTTCTAATGCTTTATCTCCAGCAGAAGTTCAAAGAGTAAATGTTGATAATGAAAGAAAAAAACTTGATGTAATTCTCACTGAGGAGAACTTGAGTAAAGCGATAGGTCGTAGAGGTCAAAATGTGAGATTGGCGACTAAATTATTAAATTTTGAAATTAATATAATGACTGATGCGGAGGATTCAGAAAGAAGACAATTAGAATTTAAAGAAAAAACCGAAAATTTTGTGAGAAATTTAGAATTAGATGAAACTCTAGGTCAATTATTAGTTGCCGAAGGATTTTCATCAATTGATGACATAAAAGAAAGCTCTTTAGAAAATTTAACCAAGATAGAAGGTATTGAAGAGGATACAGCCAAAGCCTTAATTGATAGAGCTAAAGAATTCCATAAAAAAGATCAGGAAGATATTTCTCAAAGAATAAAAGATTTAGGTTTGGAAGACTCATTAATTAATTTAAAAGGTTTAACTCCTGGAATGCTGGTTACTTTAGGTGAACAAAAAATTTTAAAATTGGAGGAATTTGCGGATTTGGCATCTGATGAATTAACTGGTGGATTTGACATTGTAAAAGGTGAAAGAATAAAAATTCAAGGATATCTTGAGGATTTTGCCCTGTCTAAAGAGGAGGCTGACAATTTAATAATGTCTGCAAGAAATATAATTTATAAAGATTGAGAGATGAGCTATGGAAAACAAAAAAACAAAACTAACAATTTCAGGCATAGCAAAAAAATCATTTAAAAATATTGAAATAGCTAAAACTAAAGGAAAAAATTCTGTAATAATTGAAAAACAATCAAACAGAACTCCTAATAGAAGTGGTTCATTTAAACCCGGTGGATTTAAAAGTAAAACTAATTCACCAATTAGTAGGGGCGCTCCATTAAAACCAAAATTTCCACAAAAAACTCCTTATGTCACAAATGATTTTGAAAGAAGGAAGTTGGCAGAACAAAGAGCAACTAAAAGACTCAAAGGAGACAATGAACTAAAAGATAAAAAAACACTTAAAGGTGGTACAAAAAAAAGAGAGCTTAAATTAACTGTTTCTAGAGCTTTAAGTGATGAAATAGAGGCAAGAGAGAGAAGCTTAGCTTCTGTAAAAAGAGCAAGACAAAAGGAAATCAAGAATTTAACAAAAGACGAGTCTAGTGCGAGTCTAAAGCCTGTTAAAAGAGACATTAATATTCCAGAAGCTATCACAGTAAGAGAGCTTGCAAATCGAATGGCAGAACAATCTAGCAATGTAATAAAATATTTATTTGGGATGGGAGTGACCGTAACAATAAACCAAACACTGGCGGCAGATACAGCAGAATTTTTAGTAAAAGAGTTTGGGCACAATCCTATTAGGGAAGAAAAAGCAGAGGAGATTATTAAAAAGATTAAAGCATCCAGATCAGAGAATTTAAAAAATAGACCGCCTATAGTTACTGTTATGGGACATGTTGATCATGGTAAAACTTCAGTTCTTGACGTGTTGAGAAGCGCAAACGTAGTTTCAGGGGAATTTGGGGGAATTACTCAACATATAGGAGCGTATCAAATAGAAAGTCAGTCTAATAAATTAACATTTATCGATACACCAGGCCATGCAGCTTTTACTGAAATGAGAGCAAGAGGTTCTAAATTAACTGATGTTGTTGTGCTCGTTGTGGCTGCTGATGATGGTGTTAAACCTCAAACTGTTGAGTCGATTAAACATGCAAAAGCTGCAAATGTTCCAATTGTAGTTGCAATTAATAAATGTGATTTGCCTGAAGCCGATCCACAAAAAATTAAAAATCAATTGCTTGAACACGAACTTATAGCTGAAGATTTATCCGGGGATACTTTAATGGTTGAAATTTCAGCAAAAACAAAACTAAATTTAGATAAACTTGTAGAAGCTATTATCCTTCAAGCTGAAATACTAGATTTAAAAACAGATTTTGATTCAAAAGCTACTGGTGTGGTCTTAGAGTCTAAAATTGATGTTGGAAGAGGTCCAGTTGCTACAATAATAGTAACAGCTGGAACTTTAAAAAAAGGTGATTTTTTTGTAAGTGGATTAAAGTGGGGAAAAATAAGAGCTATAATTAATGATAAAGGAGAAAATATTGACCAAGCTTACCCTTCAACCCCTGTCGAAATACTTGGAATTAATGGTGCCGCAAAATCAGGCGATGATTTTATTGTTCTTGAAAATGAAAAAGAGGCAAAAACTTTAAGTGAAAATAGAGCTCAGGAAAGTAATACTGGTAAAAATCCGCTAACTTTCGCAACGCAAGATTCAGCTTTTTCTGATAAATCAATCGAAGAACTAAACTTGATTATTAAATCAGACGTCCACGGTTCATCTGAGGCTATTAAAAATGCTATAAGCCAAATTAAACATGCCGAAGTAAAACCAAAAATAATTTTATCAGACATTGGAATGGTTACTGAAACTGATGTCACTTTAGCAAAAGCATCAAACGCTGTATTATTAGCTTTTAATGTTAAGCCTAGTAAAGAAGCAAAAAAATTGGCAGAAAATGAAAATATTAAGATTTCATCCTATAATATCATTTATGAAGTTTTAGATTATATTAAAAAAAGAATGTCAGGATTATTATCACCTGACCTTGAAGAAACTATAACGGGTACAGCACAAATTTTGGAAATATTTAAAGTTTCTGGAGCAGGTAAAGTTGCAGGCTCGAAAGTAACAGAGGGAGAAATTACCAGCACGTCTGATGTGAGAATAATAAGAGATGGAAAAATTATTTTTACAGGAAAAGTTGGTACACTTTTTAGAGAAAAAAATCAGGTAAAACAGGTCAATAATGGTCAAGAATGTGGAATTACAGTTAAAGATTATATGGATTTCCAAAAAGACGATACAATAGAGGCTTTTAGTGTTAAGTCTACAGAAAGGTCAATTTAATGGCAGACAGAATTGGAAAACCGATATCACAAAGACAGCTCAGAGTGGGTGAAATGATTAAACAGTCTTTAAGCATGATTTTTATCAGAAATGAGGCTAAGGTGCCCAATTTGGAGACAAATACAATTACTGTTACCGAGGTAAGAATGAGTCAGGATTTAAAAATTGCAAAAGCTTATGTCCTCCCACTTGGAGGAAAAGATGCAGAAGAGACTATTAATGTCTTAAAGGAATATTCATTTTTAATAAGAAAAATATTGTCACAAAAAGTGGTAATGAAATTTTTGCCAAAATTACTTTTTAGAAAAGACGAGTCTTTTGAGTATGCAGAAAAAATAGAAAACTTAATAAAACAAACAAATAAATAGGAAAAACAAGGCATGAATAAAAAAGCACAAGAATTAGCAATGCATAACAAAGATACAGGATCTTCAGAGATTCAAGTTGCTTTGCTAACAGAGAAAATTGAAACTCTCTCAAAACATATTAAGCAATTCAAGAAAGATAAACATTCATCTGTTGGATTGTTGAGAGCGGTAAATAGAAGAAAGAAATTGTTAGAATACCTAAAAAAAAATAAGATGGATTCTTACAAAAATGTACTGTCGAAATTGAATTTAAGAAAATAGAAGTCAAGTTAGATAGAATGGAATGGAACGAAACGAACGAAACGAAATGGAAATGAAATGTTTAAAGTATATAAGAAGGAAATTGAAGTAGCAGGAAAGAAGATAAGTTTAGAAACAGGTAAAGTAGCAAGACAAGCAGACGGAGCAATCATTGCTTCATGTGGTGAAACAGTTATTTTAGCAACAGTGGTAGGGGCAAAAAAAATAAATCCAGATATGGATTATTTTCCATTGTCTGTAAATTACCAAGAAAAATATTATGCTGGTGGAAAAATACCAGGTGGTTATTTTAAAAGGGAAGCAAGACCAACTGAAAGTGAAACGTTAATCTCTAGATTAATTGATAGACCAATCAGACCTTTGTTTCCAGATGAATTTAAGAACGAAGTACAATTGTTACCAACAGTAATTTCATATGATAAAGAAAACCAACCAGATATTTTAGCAATTACTGCATCATCTGCAGCATTAGCTATTTCAGGAATGCCATTTATGGGTCCCGTAGGAGCTTCAAGAGTTGGTTTTGTTGATGGAAAATACATTCTTAACCCATCAAAAACTGAATTAGAAAATTCTAGTCTAGATCTAGTTGTAGCAGGTACAAAAGATGCTGTACTGATGGTTGAATCTGAAGCAAATGGTTTAACCGAAGAGGAAATGTTAAATGCAGTTAAATTTGGTCATGAAGGATTTGTTCCAGTAATTAAAATGATCGAGGAACTTGCTAAGGAATGCAGAAAACCCGAATGGACTGTTGAAAAGAAAGATTTATCTGAAGTTAAGAAAAAACTTGAAGCAACTTTTACAAATGATTTAAAAAAAGCTTTTGCAACAAGAGATAAACAAGATAGATCAAACCAAATCTCAGAAATAACAGATAAAGCTAAGAAGCTTTATGAGGAAGACGAAAATTATACCGATTTAGATGTTAATAGTCAGTTAAAAAATCTTGAAAAATCTATTGTAAGAACTGACATTCTTAAAAATAAAAATAGAATTGATGGCAGAGGTTTGTCTGATGTAAGAAAAATCTCATGTGAAGTTGGTGTCTTACCAAGAACACATGGCTCTGCATTATTTACAAGAGGAGAAACTCAAGCAATCGTAACAGCTACTTTAGGCACATCTGATGATGAACAAAGAATTGAGAGCTTAGATGGATTACAAAGGGAAAGATTTATGCTTCATTATAATTTCCCTCCATTTTCAGTTGGAGAAACTGGAAGAATAGGAACTGGAAGAAGAGAGATAGGACACGGAAAGTTAGCTTGGAGAGCAATTCATTCTTCTTTGCCTTCAAAAGAAGCATTTCCTTACACTTTTAGAGTAGTGTCTGAAATTACAGAGTCCAACGGATCTTCTTCAATGGCAACTGTTTGTGGGACATCTCTTGCTTTAATGGATGCAGGTGTTCCAATTAAAGAACCTGTTGCGGGTATTGCAATGGGATTAATTAAAGAGGGTGATGACTTTAGTGTGTTGTCAGATATCTTAGGTGATGAAGACCATTTAGGTGACATGGACTTTAAAGTTGCTGGAACTAAAGATGGAATTACTTCACTTCAAATGGATATTAAAATTACAGGTATCACATTTGAAATCATGGAGCAGGCATTAAACCAGGCTAAAGATGGAAGAGTTCATATTTTAGGTGAAATGAATAAAGCTCTTTCTGCTTCAAGAGCCGATGTCGGAAAACATACTCCAAAAATGGAAAAAATTACTGTAGATAAAAAAGATATTGCAGCAGTGATTGGAAAAGGTGGAGCAACAATCAGAGAGATTGTTGAAAAGTCAGGTGCTAAAGTTGATGTAAATGATGAAGGCGTTGTAACAGTTGCTGCTCCAGATGAAGAAGCAAGAAACATCGCAATGCAAATGATTAAAGACATTACTGCAAAAGCTGAACTTAATAAAATTTATTCAGGTAAAGTTATGAAGATTATGGAATTTGGTGCATTTGTTAACTTCTTAGGAAAACAAGATGGACTTGTTCATATCTCAGAACTTGCAGATAAAAGAGTAGCTAAAGTTACTGACGTTGTCAAAGAAGGTGACGAAGTAAAAGTTAAAGTTATTGGTTTCGATAGAGGTAAAGTTAAGCTTTCTATGAAACAAGCTGCCGAATAAAGAATTAGAGGGTGGCAGGTTCGAATCCTGCCGCTCCTAAATAGTGGCTGTTGTAGCGATTTTAATTTATTTTTTTAGCTGATATTTTTAGGATCCGGCATCCCAACTTTATTATATCCAGCATCTACGTAGTGGATTTCACCAGTAACTCCATTTGCAAGGTCACTTAATAGATATAATGCTGAATTTCCAACGTCGTGGATATCTACGTTTCTTTTAAGGAAAGAATGGTCTTCATTCCATTTATATAAGAATTTTGCGTCACCAATTGCAGATGCAGCTAACGTTTTGATAGGTCCTGCGCTTATAGCATTTACTCTCATACCTTTGGCCCCCAAGTCTCTTGCTAAATACTTAACACTTGCCTCAAGAGCTGATTTACAAACACCCATAACATTATAATTTGGAATAGCTTTAGTAGACTCGTAAGTAAGAGTTAACATGCTTCCACCTTCTTTCATTACTTTAGATGCTTCTTTTGCTACTTCAGTAAATGAAAAACATGAGATTAACATACTTCTTAAAAAATTTTCTCTTGTCGTATTTAAATATTCACCTGATAACTCTGATTTATCTGAAAAAGCAACTGCATGAACTACAAAATCAATTTCACCCCATTGAGATTTGATATCCTCAAATAGTTTCACTACTTCTTCTTTTTTTTCAACATCACAGCTAAATGTAACATTTGAATTTAATTTTTCTGCTAAAGGAATAACTCTTTTTTTTAATGCATCACCTAAATAAGTGAAAGCAAGTTCTGCACCAGCTTCAGCAAGTTTTTGTGAAATACCCCAAGCAATAGATCTTTCATTGGCGACACCCATGATTAATCCTTTTTTACCTTTCATTAAACTCATATTTAAACCTTTTCAAAAATTAAAGCAGCATTAGTTCCACCAAAACCAAAACTGTTAGACATTACAGTGTTTAAAGTTGCACCAGTCTCAGTTTTAGAAACTATAGGAAATTTTTTAGCCTCTTCATCCATTTCATTGATGTTTGCTGAACCAGTAATAAAATTATTTTTCATCATAATTAAACAGTAGATTGCTTCATGAACAGAAGCAGCCCCTAATGGATGTCCAGATAAGGATTTTGTTGAACTAATTTTTGGAATATTATCTCCAAATGTATCTTTGACTGCATTTAGTTCTGTAATATCTCCAACTGGAGTAGATGTCCCATGAGTATTAATATAATCAATTTTATTTTTAGCAGTAGCCATCGCCATTTTCATACACCTTACGGCTCCCTCGCCTGATGGTGCTACCATATCGTACCCATCTGATGTTGCCCCGTAACCTGTCAATTCTGCATATATTTTGGCCCCTCTTGCTTTAGCATGTTCATATTCTTCAAGAACTAAAACTCCTCCACCTCCAGCAATTACAAAACCATCTCTTGTTTTGTCATATGCTCTTGAAGCTGTTTCCGGTTTATCATTATATTTTGACGATAATGCTGTCATGGCATCGAACATTGCCGTCATAGCCCAGTGTATTTCTTCACTTCCTCCTGCAAAAACAACATCTTGTTTACCCATTTGAATCAATTCCATAGAATTACCAATGCAGTGACCGCTAGTTGCACAAGCAGAACTCATTGTATAATTAGTCCCTTTAATTTTAAAAGGCACTGCTAATGTTGCTGAAGCTGTGCTAGCCATAGTTCTAGGAACAACAAACGGACCCATCAATTTAGGTGTTTTTGCCCTAGTTTTATCTGCAGCTAAAATTACATTTTCAATTGAAGGTCCTCCTGAACCCATAACGATTCCAGTTTTAAAATTACTTACTTCATTTTCCTCTAATCCAGAGTCTTTAATCGCCTCTTTCATAGCTATATAATTGTATGCTGATCCTGAGCCCATAAACCTAATTGTTTTTCTATCAATATGGTCTTCTAGTTTAATTTTTGGTTTACCATGAACATGGCTTTTAAGATTATGTTCTTTATATTCCTCTGAATAAGTGATTCCTGATTTAGAATTTAATAAAGATTGATGAACTTCATCTTGATTATTACCTAAGCATGAAACAATTCCCAATCCTGTTATTACTACTCTTCTCATTATTTGAATAATCCTACTTTTAAACTATCAGCTGAATATATTTTTTTATCATCTGCCAAAACCACACCATTTGCAAGACCCACTGTTGTTCCACCTGGTGACATAATTTTTTTCATATCAATCTCATATTTGACTAGTTTAACATTTTGTAAAACTTCTCCAGTAAATTTAACAGTTCCAACACCTAAAGCTCTTCCTTTTCCAGGGTTTCCTATCCAACCTAAATAAAAACCAACTAACTGCCACATTGCATCTAACCCTAAACATCCTGGCATAACAGGATCTTCTTTAAAATGACAATCAAAAAACCATAGGTCTTTTTTTACGTCTAATTCAGCTTTTAATGAGCCTTTTTTAAAGGCACCATTGTTATCATTAATTTCTGTAATTCTATCAAACATAAGCATTGGTGGAAGTGGTAATTTAGCATTTCCAGAGCCGAATAAATGACCATTGCCACAATTAATAAGTTCTTCGTATGAGTATGAATTTTTTTTCATAAGATTGAGTATTCTTATTTACTTGATTTTATCTATATATAATATACTTTTAATATCACTTTAGAACAATTATAACTAACAACAAATTTTATAGTGAAATACTTAGAAAAACTTAGAAATTCTGGTTTAAGACCAACTAAACAAAGGCTTCAAATATGCGAGGTTTTGTTTGATACAGAAAAAACATTCCATTTCACTATCAACGATTTGGCAAATAAAATTAAAAAACAATTAAATAATAAAATATCCTTAGCTACAGTTTATAATACTGTTCATGCTTTTGAAAAAAAAGGATATTTAAAACAAATTCCCATCAATTCTAATCAAACATATTTTGATACAAACATTTCTGATCACCATCATTTTTACGATCTTAAGGAAGAAAAATTAATTGATTTAGACAATTCCGACGTTGGACCAATAAATATTTTAAAAAAAATTAACGGAAAAAAAATTAAATCTGTTGAAGTTCTAGTTAAACTAGAAGATTAACTTCCTGATAATTTAAGCGTCATTTTTATACAATTGACACCTTTTTAGAACCATTATAAAGTAGATAAACTATTAATTAAGGAGATTTAGATGAGCACTGAAAATTTTAAAGATAAGAATTTTAAAAATAATGAACTTAGTAAATGTCCATTTACAGGAGCAGGAACTCCAGCAAAGTTCTCAGCAGGAAGAGGTCAAACAAATAGAGACTTTTGGCCGAATAGTTTAAATCTTAAAATTCTCAGCCAACATTCCAATTTATCTAACCCAATGGATAAAGAATTTAAATATTCAAAAGAATTTAAAAAACTAAACTTTAAAGCACTTAAAAAAGATTTAAAAAAATTAATGACAAACTCACAAGAGTGGTGGCCTGCGGATTATGGTCATTATGGTCCACTATTTATAAGACTTGCATGGCATGCAGCAGGAACTTATAGAACAGGTGATGGTAGAGGAGGAGCTGGAACAGGCAACCAGCGTTTCGCTCCCTTAAATTCTTGGCCTGATAATGTAAATTTAGATAAAGCAAGATTACTTTTATGGCCAATAAAACAAAAATATGGAAAGAAGATTTCTTGGGCAGATCTTTTCATTTTAGTCGGCAATGTAGCATTAGACTCAATGGGATTTAAAACATTTGGTTTTGGAGCTGGAAGAGTAGATATTTGGGAACCGGAAGATGATATTTATTGGGGTTCAGAAAAAGAAATGCTAGATGTGAAAAGATATAGTGGTAAGAGAGATTTAGAACAGCCACTAGGTGCCTCACATATGGGTTTAATTTATGTAAATCCACAAGGACCTGATGCAAATCCAGATCCATTGCTAGCAGCCCATGATATCAGAGAAACTTTTGGAAGGATGGCGATGAATGATTATGAAACAGCAGCTTTAGTTGCTGGAGGTCATACATTTGGTAAATCACATGGAGCAGCTTCCGAGTCTTATAAAGGACCAGACCCTGAAGCTTCAAAAATTCAAGATCAAGCTACTGGATGGAATAGTGGCTATAAATCAGGAAAAGGTGCAGATACAATTAGTAGCGGTATTGA
>CACGEC010000017.1 GCA_902572005.1 uncultured Pelagibacteraceae bacterium
CATAAATTATTTTTTTGCTAACAAATAATAAACAAACCCTGAAATAAATGCTCCGATGATCCATGAGTAAGACTGTAGAAACATTAAATTAGAATTCCAAATTGTTGAGCTTGAAAAAATAAAACCTAGAATTAATGAATATACGCCCTTTATATGCCATCCTCCAGTATAAAAATAGGCACCATTTATTTCTAATGAGTAAATATCTTTGTTTAAAAGATCACCTTTTTTTATAAAGTAAAAATCTGCAACCATTAGACCAAATATTGGACCAAAAAAAGCTCCAAATGTATCCACAAAAGATAAAATTCCAATTTGACTTATGTAAGTTAACCAAAAAATACTTATTAAAAAACCAAAGACAGAAATGATAATGCTTGTTTTTTTTATAGAAAGTGTGCTTGGAGCTAAATTTACCATTACATATTGTGATGGAATAAAATTAGCAATTAAATTAGTAGATGCTGATGCAATTATAATCAATATTAAAACAAAACTAGTAACTAATATATTGTTTAAAGATCCAATAATGTCCGTTGGATTTGTTAGAATTCTAGATAGACTTTCAGTGTTTTGTTTTAAAAAAGCATCTGTGCCGACAACTATGAATAACGCAAAAAATGAAAATATAATTAAATTCAAGATTAAACTTAAATTCCCTTTTTTAAGTTCACTCTCATTCTTTACATAACGTGAAAAGTCACCATAACTTAAAATTATAATTGAAAAGTATGCAAAAGTAGTTCCAGCAACAGTTGCAAGAGGTCCTAGGTTTTCTAAATTAATAAAATCATTATATTTTATCGAACTGATAAAGGCGTCAGTTGTAAATTTTACATCACTTAAAAGAACTGAGAAAAAAAATAATATCATACCTAAATAAATTGAAACAGCCGAAAATTGAATCAACTTCTTGTTAAAAATCATTCCAGCACTAAATAAAAATGTTTGCAAAATAATTGAAATTACAATTGAAGACCAATCAATAATATTTAAACCTAGGAAAAATGTAAGTAAGATTTCATGATCTAACAAAGAAGGTTGAATTGAAAATATTGTTACTCTTATTAGATAACCAAAAGCTTTGGATAAAAAATACGTTTGAATACCAAACATAAAAATTCCAACCAATCCTCTTAATAATCCAAAATATTTTGCCCCACTAATCCCTAAAGAAGATCTCAACATTACTATAAAAGGTAATCCAAATTTTTGGGAGGGCTTGCCTATCATGTTCGAAAAAAAGTAAACTAGTAATGATCCAATTATTGTTCCAAAAAATACAATAAAAGTATTTAAATCATAAATTAAATAAAGAGATGTAATTAACGAAAACCCTATAACACTTTGAATATTTACACCCCAAAAACAAAATAAATCTTTCCAATCCCAATCTTTATTATTAGGATTCACAGATACTAAATCCCAGTTAGTTAATGTTTTTTTTGATTTTTGCTGACTCACTTAAACAATATAAAACTTAAATTTATTACTGTCCATATAAGAGAGTTGGTAACCAAAGAGCAATTTTAGGGAAAATAATTATTAATATTAAACCAATAACTTGTAGTACCATAAATTGCATCATTCCATAGTAAATATCTTTTAAATCCCACTCGGGCACGACACCTTTAAGAAAATATGCTGACAAAGCAACAGGTGGTGATAACCAGGCGGTTTGTAGATTGACCGCAACCAATATTGCAAACCAAGTTAAATTAAATCCTAATGCTTCAATTAATGGTAATATTATTGGAACAATAATCATTACTATAGGTACCCATTCTAAAGGCCATCCTAATAAAAATATCATTACCATAACCATTGCTAAAATTAGATATTTATTCATTTCAAGACCCAATAAAAATTCAGTTAATAAAGTCGGTGTTCCTAGTCTTGCAAAAACAGCACCAAAGAAATTCGATGCTGCAACTAAAACCATTATCAATGCAGTTATCTCTAGTGTTTTAACTAATGCCTCTTGTAGCTTTGAAAGAGTTAATTTTTTATATGCCAATGAAAGAAGTAAAGCACCCATAGCTCCACATCCTGCCGCTTCTGTTGGGGTTGCGAAACCAAATAAAATACTTCCTAGTGCAGCAAAAACTAAAGCAGCAGGTGGTACTAATCCAAGAAAAAATTCAATCCAAACTTCTTTCATGCTTGCAGCTCTCATGTCTTCTGGTATGACTGGTCCTAATTTTGGATTGATCATACATCTAATCGTTGTGTAACCTGCATATAAACTTGCAAGAAGTATTCCTGGTAGAATTGCTGCAGCAAATAAATCTATTACTGGAATTTCCATTATAGGACCCATAACAACCAACATAATACTTGGAGGAATTAATATTCCCAAAGTTCCTCCAGCCGTGATGGTTCCGGCTGCAAGTCTCACATCATAGCCAGATCTGTTCATGGATTTTGCAGCCATAATTCCAAGAATTGTTACAGACGCACCAACAATTCCTGTAGCAGCAGCAAATATTACAGAAACAAATAAAACAGCGTAATATAAAGATCCCTTAACTTTTGCCAGCATCATTTGGAATGCTGAAAATAATCTTTCCATTAATCCAGCTTGCTCCATCATAATTCCCATAAAAACAAAGAGTGGGACGGCGGCGAGTGTTTGCTCGGTCATAACCATAGAAAATTGGAGAGTCATTAAATAAAAAACTAATTTTCCAAAACCTAAATAGCCGAATACAAAACCTAAAAAAATTAGTGTAAATGAAATTGGAAAACCTACAAATATTGCAAATAGCATTACTCCAACAAGTATAAAGCCTAAGATTGCTGGATCTATAAATTCAGCTATCATTTAGTCTCTCCAGGCCACTCACCTTTTTTAGCCGCCCAATAACTTTTAAGTAATTCAGAAACTCCTTGGACCAGTAAAAATATTATACCAATAAGCAAACAAGTTTTAATTGGCCACATATAAGGCATCCATGTGGTGTCCATACCTCTCTCACCCCTTTGAATTGACTCTCCAACATATCCAATAGTCATATAAAGAAAAACGATCAAACCCGGAAAATAAAATAATAGATATAACCAAAAATCTATTAGACCTTGGTTTTTAGTTTTAAAATTTCTATATAAAAAATCTGCTCTTATATGAACTCCTCTTGAAAGAGCATAACCAGCGCCCAACATGAAAAGTGCTCCATATAAAAAACGACTTATATCATAAGCCCAAATAGTTGGTGCTAAAAATAATTTTCTTGCAAGTACTTCATAAGTCATTGCAAAAATTAGTGGCATCAATATCCAACAAACAATATTTCCAATCCACTTACTAAATTTATCAATACTTGTAATAGATTTAGCCATCCATAATGGCATATCATCAGGCATTTTTCCCGAACCGCCACGCCTTTCGGCAATCATTTCATCTGATATATCTAGTTTAACTGGTTCGTCTGCCATAAAATTCTAGTATAAAAAGTTAGAGCGGACTGTAAAAGTCCGCTCTAATTAAATCAAGATTAATTACTGATTACTTTAATGTTGCTGCGTGAGCCATTCCTAGCTTCGCATTAGACATTTGAGCACCACTCCAGAATGGAACAGCTATATCAGCAAAGTTCTTCATTGAAGTATAAACTTCATTGAAAAATTTGTTCTCTGCAGCGTTCTTATTTAAAGAAGCTTTTGCAGCAGCCATATATTCTGTGAAATAATCAGAAGGTGTGTCTTCTAAAATTACTCCATGTTTAGTAGTTAACTCTCTCAACGCTTTACCGTTTTCATAGATTCTGTAACTTAAAGATTTTGCTAATGATGCATTAGCAGCTACCTCAAGTGACTTTTTCTCATGAGCAGTCATAGCATTGTAAGTTTTTCCAGTAATATAAAAGTCAGCGTTTACTACTACTTGGTGTAAACCTTGTAGATAGTAGTGCTTTAATACTTTTTGGAAACCAAATGTTAAGTCTGGTTTTGGACAACACCATTCAGCAGCATCGATTGTACCTGCTTCTAAAGCTGGAAGAATATCTCCACCACCCATAGCTACAGATGCTATACCGATGTCTTTATAAGTTTGTCCTGGAATTCCTGGAGGTGTTCTGAATTTATATTTTCTAAAATCAGCCATATCTTTAATTGGTTTTGGAAACCAACCCAAAGCTTCTGGACCAACTGGTTGAATCATAAATCCTTTAATATCTCTTCCCATTTCTTTCCATAATTGGTCGTATAATTCTTTACCACCACCATATTGGAACCAAGAAAGGAATGCGATATTATCAATACCAACACCACCACCAGCTACTGGTGATCCAAATAGCATAGCAGCAGGATGGTCTCCTGACCAATAGTGCGTCCATGCAAATCCGCAATCAATTAAGCCTTTGTCAACAGCATCTAGAGTTTCTTTAACTCCAACTACAGCACCAGCAGGTAAAATTTCAAACTTAAGTGAACCAGCTGTCAATGTAGTGACTGTGTCAGTAAAGTCCTTTAACATCTTAACTTCATCAGCCTTAGTGTTAAGAACAGTCTGACATTTAAGTGTTTTTGCAGCATTAGCACTAGAAGTAAATCCAAGCACCAAAACAGTTGCAAACAACATTGAAATGATTTTTTTCATTATTTATCCTCTTGTTAGTTAAATTTAACGTGTGCATACAATCAGAAAAACAAACCTGACACAAGTGACAATTGATTAATATGAGTGTAAAGATGAATAAATAATAATATTAAAAAAAACTATTCAACTAGAGATGGAAAATTCTGATTTTATAATTATCGGTGCTGGATCGGCGGGGTGTGTACTTGCAAATAGACTATCTGAAAATCCAAAAAATAAAGTTGTGTTGATTGAAGCTGGAGGTAAAGATAACTACCCTTGGATACATATTCCGGTAGGTTACTTCAAAACTATGCACAATCCATCGGTTGATTGGTGTTATAAAACTGAACCAGATGCAACAATGAACAACCGTTCAATTCGTTATCCGAGAGGAAAAACATTAGGCGGCAGTTCTGCTATAAATGGCTTATTATACATTAGAGGTCAAAGCAGAGACTATGATGTTTGGCGTCAATTAGGAAATACTGGTTGGGGTTGGGATGATGTTCTACCTTATTTTATAAAAGCAGAAAATCAAGAACGAGGTAAAGATGAATTTCATGGTGTTGGTGGCCCCTTGTCTGTTTCTGATCAAAGGATCCAATTGCCATTATTAAATGAATTTCAAAATGCAGCTGAGGAATTTGGAATTCCAAAAACACAAGATTTTAACACTGGTGATAATCATGGATGTGGATATTTTCAGGTGACTGAAAAAGATGGTTTTAGATGTAGTACAGCTGTTGGATATTTAAACCCAATTAAAAATAGAAATAACTTAAAAATTATAACGAATGCTCATGTTAAAAAAATAAATTTTGAAAACAAAAATGCACAAAATGTTGAATACTGGCAAAATAACGAGCTTAAAAAAATATCAGTAAATAAAGAAATTATTCTTTCATCGGGATCAATCGGTTCTCCACAAATTTTACAGACATCAGGAATAGGTAATTCTAAAAAATTAAAAGACTTAGGAATAGATATCGTTAATGACTTAAAAGGTGTTGGGGAAAACCTTCAAGATCACCTAATGTTTAGACCCATCTATAAAGTCCATGGACTTAAATCGTTAAACAAAAAGGTCAATAGTTTATTTGGTAAATTAATGATTGGCCTAGAATATGTTTTTAATAGAAGTGGGCCAATGACAATGGGTGCAAGTCAAATGTGTATGTTCGCAAAAAGCGACCCATCTCTTGAATTACCTGATCTTCAATGGCATGTTCAACCAATGAGTATGGATACCTTAGGTGCAACTAAAAATCACGACTTTCATGCTTTCACACCCACAGTTTCAAATATAAGGCCAACTAGTAGAGGTCATGTAAATATAGTAAATAAAGATTCTAGAATTTATGCAAAAGTAAAATTAAATTACTTATCTACTGATCATGATCGTATAGTTGCAGCAAAAGGATTAAAACTCACTAGAAAAATAGTAATGGAGTCTGAAACATTTAAAAAATATAGACCAGAGGAATATAGACCTGGAATGAATATTGATGATGATGAAGAATTAGTAAAAGCTGGATCAGATTATACTCAAACTATTTTTCATCCCGTTGGAACGTGTAAAATGGGACAAGATGAGATGGCAGTTGTTGATGAAACTCTTAAAGTTAAAGGTATAAATAATTTAAGAGTAGTTGATGCTTCTATAATGCCAAATATTACTTCAGGTAACACGAATGCACCTACAATAATGATTGCAGAAAAAGGTGCAGATATGATACTTAGAAGTTAATGTTCACTGATTTAATTACTCCAGAACAAATAACAGTCTTAACTCAAATAATCTTTATTGATCTTGTTTTAGCAGGTGACAATGCAATCATAATTGGAATGGTTGCATCAAAATTTCCTTTAGAGCAAAGAAAAAAAATTATTTTTTGGGGTATAGGTGGTGCTGTCGTTTTAAGAATAATTTTAACTTTACTAACTGCATATTTATTGCAAATCACCGGGCTAAGATTAATAGGTGGACTACTTCTACTTTATATAGTTTATAAACTCTATACTGATGTTATCAAAGGCTCTGATCAAGATAGTGATATAAAAGTAGATAATTCAAGTTTCCTTAAAGCTATTTGGACAATCTTACTAGCCGATTTTACAATGAGTCTTGATAATGTTTTGGGAGTAGCTGGAGCAGCAGGCGACCATTATTACTTATTAATTTTTGGTTTAGTTTTATCCATTATATTAATGGCAACAGCTGCTACATTAATATCGAATTGGATAAAAAAATATAAATGGATAGCTTGGGCTGGATTATTAGCAATTCTACTTGTTGCTATTGAGTTGATTTACACAGATATTAAAATATTATTTTTATGATGTTCTTAAAAAAATATAATCTCAAAAATAAAACAGCGGTAGTAACTGGTGCTGGAAAAGGTCTGGGTAGAGCTTGTGCAATAGCATTAGCTGAAGCAGGAGCGAACCTAATTATAATTAGTAGAACAAAAAAAGATTTGGATGAAGTTTCAAAGAAAATTAAAAAGTTTAAGTCGAAATGTAAATCTTATGTTTGTGACATAACAAATTACAACGATATAAAAAAGATTATTAATAATCAGTCTAAATTAGATATTTTAATTAATAATGCTGGGAATAATAGACCAGCTCATTTTACAAAAGTTAAGACAAAAGATATGGAGCATATGGTTAAGATTAATACTATTGCTACTTTTAATCTTGCACATCTTTGTGCTTTAAAAATGATAGAATCTAAAAATAGAAAAAAAATAGGTGGTTCAATTGTTAATATGTCATCACAGATGGGTCATGTGGGTGGACCGATAAGAAGTGTTTACAATATGAACAAATTTGGTTTAGAGGGTTTAACAAAAGGAATGTCTATAGACCTTGCAAAATATAATATAAGAGTTAATACCGTCTGCCCCACGTTTGTTGTAACACCAATGACTAAAAAATTTTTAAAAAATAAAAAATTTAAAAGAGATATGCTTAATAATATTCCTCTTGGAAGATTTGCAGAATTATCTGAAATAGCATCAGCTGTGGTTTTTTTAGCATCCGATGCAGCTTCTATGATTACTGGAACTTCATTATTGGTTGATGGTGGATGGACTGCAAAGTAATATCTAGATTGTTATTCTTAATAATCGTTTTTACATCATCGCATCTGCATGCTGTTGAATTTAAGGGTAAATTCTTACAGGGACACTTTATTGTTGGAATTACTGATCCAACTGCAGAAATAATAATAGGTAAAAAAAAAGTTAAAGTCTCAAAAGATGGTTATTTTGTATTTGGAATAGACCGAGATAGAAAATTTGACATCACTATCACTAAAATTATCAATGATAAAAAAGAGGTAATTACTAAAAAAATTTTAAAAAGAAAATATAATATTCAAAGAATTGATGGTTTAGAAGAAAGCAAAGTAACTCCACCAGAATCTGTTTACAAAAGAATAAAAGAGGAAAATAACAAAATTGGTGAAGCAAGAGCGATTAATTCTGATTTACCTTTTTTTAAAAATCAATTCATTATGCCAGTAAAGGGAATCATTAGTGGTGTCTACGGAAGTCAAAGAATTTTAAATGGTAAACCAAAGTGGCCTCACTACGGAATAGATATTGCTGCAAAACAAGGAACTATGATAAAATCTTCTGGCTCAGGTATTGTAACAATGGCAGAAGATGATCTTTATTATACAGGTGGAACAATCATCATGGATCATGGTCATGGTATTTCGACAATTTATTCTCATCTTGAAACCGTAATGGTTTCCGTAGGTGATGAAATTAATCAAGGAGATATCATTGGAACAGTCGGATCAACTGGTAGATCAACAGGTCCCCACTTAGATTTTAGAGTTAATTGGTTTCAAACTCGTTTAGATCCGATGTCAGTATTAAATTAAATTTCAGATTTAGCTCTTATTCGTTCATAAATTAATCTTGTTTTTACTCCTAAACTTAAAATTGGATTAGGAGGAAGCCAAGTAGGTTTATTTCTTGCTTCTATTGTTTCTATCTCCTTTGTATTTTCATTACTTGCTTTAATAGCAATTTGCTCTCCAAATAAAGTACCAACACCAATACCTGATCCATTATAACAACCTGCAACAAAAATATTTTTATCTATTTTTTCAAATATTTGAGAACTATTTCTGGTCCTCGAGACAATTCCTGACCAAGAAGATTGAATTATATTGTTGGGTAATTGAGGAAATCTTTTTTTAATTCCTATTCTTTGTTTTAAAGATCTTTTGTTTAATTCGGATTGAGTCATTTGATAAGGATTATAAACTTCGGCGGTGTTTCTTATTAAAATTCTTTTATCTTTAGTCATTCTGATAGTAGCTCCCATAGGTCTAACTGGTAATACTCCCCATTCTTTTGGCTTACCAATAGTCTCAAATTCTTCATCTGATAATGATCTGGTCATACTTGCTGTTAAAGTAATTGGAAAATTATAATTAGATTTAATTCCTAAAGATTTTAAAAATCCGTTTGTAGCAAAGATAATCTTGTTGGTTTTTACAGATCCATTTTTAAAATTACAAATGACTATATCATTAATCTTTTTCCAATTAACTAATAATGAATTTTCATAAAGACTAACGTTTTCTGGCAATGTATCAATCATAGCTCTAGCCAATTTAGCCGGATGCAGTAAAATTCCTCCTTTTGTATGAAGAGCAATATTGTAAAAATTAGTACCTAATCTTTTTTTAAGATCATTATTTGATAATAGATTATGCTCAAAACCTAATTTAGATAAAGTATCAGAGAAATTTTCTAGGATTTTTTTATCTTCTTTTTTAGATGAAGCAAAATACTTTCCACATTCATTCCAATCACAATCTACTTGATATTCTTTAATAAATCTTTTAATGGCTTCTATTCCTAATTTATAGATATCTGCTTTTTTTTTGTAATTTTCTAATTCTTTGTTAGATGTAAAACCATCATTAAGAGTTGTATCAACTAAATAACCTGAGTTTCTTGAGCTAGCACCTTCACCAGCTAACTGAGCGTCAACTAATAATATTTTTTGATTTGGATACAATTGACCTAATTTTCTTGCAGCAGATAATCCTGTGTAACCAGCACCTACAATTAACCACTCACAATGTAAATCAGATGAAATTGTTTGAATATTGCTTCTCGGAGTTAGGTCATTAATCCAACTACAAGTATTATCATTTACGACTTCCATAAGAGAAGAATACGATAATTGATTACTATTTTAAAGATCTTAAGAAATTAAACTAAAGAAGGTTGCTTCTTCATGTCTGCTTTGTTTATACCAGCTACTTTAACTGGTTTCTTCATAGCATCTCTTCTAAATGGTTCACCAAGTTCTTGATTAAGAATTACTTCAATAAAGGTTGTAATACCTTTCTTTTGATCTTCACAAGATTGTTTGATTGCTGCAGTTGTTTCCTCCATTGTTTTTACTGTAACTCCCTTTAAACCACAAGCATCAGCAACTTTTGCATAACTTAACTCTGGATCTAGTTCTGTCCCAACAAAATTATCATCAAACCAAAGAGTTGTATTTCTTTTTTCTGCTCCCCATTGATAATTTCTAAAAATTACCATTGAAATAGCTGGCCATTCTTCTCTTGCGCAAGAACTCATCTCATTCATACTAATTCCAAAAGCTCCATCACCAGCAAAACCTATTACGGGAGTATCCGGACAACCAATCTTTGCACCTAATATTGATGGAAAACCATATCCACAAGGACCAAATAATCCTGGTGCTAAATATTTTCTTCCTTTTTCAAAAGTTGGATATGCATTTCCAATTGCACAGTTATTTCCTATATCACTTGAAATAATCACATCATCAGGCATACCTGCTTGAATTGCTCTCCAAGCTTGTCTAGGTGACATTCTATCAGAGTCTCTTTCTCTTGCCTCTTT
>CACGEC010000018.1 GCA_902572005.1 uncultured Pelagibacteraceae bacterium
CTTTGCATCTATCAGCTGAATTGTTAGGAAGGTATTTAAAAAATAGAAAACCTTATAATTCTATTGACTTAAACTCCAATATTGCATCTGTAACAGCAATTTCCAACGACTATTCATATGAGGACATATTTTCTAGACAACTTCAAGGTTTGGGTAAAACTAATGACATTCTTTTTGCAATTTCAACAAGTGGAAAAAGTGCAAATATTATTAAAGCTATTAAACAAGCTAAGAAAATGAAAATAAAAGTAATTTTTTTAACCTCTAACAAAGGTAATAAATTAAAAAGATTTTGTGATCTTGTGATAGATTGTCCAGGAGATAGAGTTGATAGAATTCAAGAAATGCAAAAAATAGTTGGTCATATCATTTGTGAAAATGTTGAGTCCATCTTAAATTAAATCAAAAATTTAAGTATCTAATTATTTTATTCTAAAATGATAGTGGATGATATCTGTTTTTAATAATTAGAGGGGAAGAGTCCTCTATTTTTGATCCCCAATTAAAATCAAATATGTTTAAATTCTTCAAATGAGCTTTCTTTTTTTCGTATCTTACAGGCGGAATACTTATTTTAATACCTTGATTTTTATACCCATAAATAAACATAGAATCATATTCAACTATATTTTTTGAGAATTGATTCATCGACTCTACATGTAAATATGATCTGTAAATTCCTCCAAAAATTCCAACCATTAAGATTAATGTTGCTATCAATCTTTTCAAAATCACAACATTATTAATCGAATTCTTTTGATTTAAAAAAAGATTATTAATAAGAGCTGATATAGCGGTAAGGGCAAATATACTTGATAGAAAAATTCCAAAAGATCTGTCAATTGTTAAATGAGGTAAGCAGCATGCTATGGTAATTAATATTATTAGAGAAATTTTTTTTAAATTTCTTTTAATCTCGTCAAAATTTTTAAAAATCACTATTAATGCTAAAAAAATAAGAATTAACCAAATTAAGCTAAAATACTTTTGTATTTCATATGAATATTGTGAACTATAATAACCCATAGGTAAAAAGGACGATTTTAAAGCTTTTATTAAGCCTCCAAAACCAATTATATTATCTCCAAACATAATTTTGTTTCCAATAAGCTCCAAATGAGCAGCATCAGGCACAAATTTTTTTCGTAAAAACATATGAAGAAAAACAAGAATTAAAAAGAAAGATATTCTTTTTAAGCATTGGTATAGATTTTTAATATTTATCTCATATTTATAAAAGTATAATAAAAATAAAATAATTGGAATAACATATAATTCTTCTCTTACAAATATTGCAGCTGCTGATAAAAAAACTGAAATAATAAAAAAGATTCCTTTTTTTTTATTTATACTTACAAAAAAAAATAGAATTGATGAAATAGTTAAAATATAAGCAAAAATTAAAGCACTTAAAGTAAAAAAAGAAATTAGTGTGATAAATATTTTTGAGAAAATTATTAAAGATGTAAAAATGATTATTTGTCCTTTGGAAAAATTTAAATAATTTAAAAGGTTGTTAGTTAACAGAATTAAAAAAAAAGCCTCAAGAATTACAAAGTTTCTGAGTAAAAAAGTATTTTCGTTAAAAATAATATAAATGAAATGATAGTATAATACTGCCACTGGACGGTAACTTAAGGTTTCAACACCATCCGAGTCCCAATTGCCAGTCCATGAATTTTTTAATTCTTCTGCTGTATATTCTCTAAAGAAATGTAAATCATCCCACACATAAGGTTCATTAGAAAGATCGTAACCAAAAATTAACCACCAAATAAGTAGTATTAAAAATGAAAAATATACTGTTAAGTTTTTTTCGTTAATTATTTTTATATAATGTTGCATTGTACTAATGATCCTTCAAAATTTCGAGATCTCTTTTAACTACATTACTCACATATATCTTTTTATTTTGATTTTTTTTAAACCTCTTAAATTTATTTTGACCAGGATACATTATTTCTTTTACTCCCTTAACTTTCGGTAATTTTTTAATAATGTTAATATTTTTTCTTATTCTTGATTTAAAATCTTTAACAAAGAGATTTGATTTAAAAACAATGAATAGATGACCTATATTTTGAGGACCTGAAAAATCATCGAAAGGATCTTTAACTTTTCCTCCGTGATTCCCGCCTGTGAGGACACCACTTAAAATATCAACCATCCAAGCCAGACCTGATCCTCTGAAGCCAGCTATAGGCAATTGAACACCCTCGAGTGCTTTCTTGGCGTTAGTCGTTGGCTTACCATATTTATCTAGAGCTACGCCTTCAGGAATTTTTTGATTGTTTCTTGCAGCAACTCTTATCTTTCCTCTATTAATCATTGAAATAGATGTATCAAGAATAAAAGGAACGCTAGATCCACTTGGAGAAGCAAAACAAATTGGATTAGTTCCAAATAAACTTTTTAAAGCACCATGAGGTGCTACAGCAGGAGGTGCATTAGTATAAATCATTGCAATTAAATTTTTTTTTACAGCTTGTTCAGCGTAATATCCTGAAAGTCCATAGTGACCACTATTTTTTATAGCAACCATACCTATACCAGTTTTTTTTGCATTCTTGATTGCTTTTTTTATTCCAATATCGGCACTTACAAATCCTATAGAATTATCTGCATCAATTTGAGAAATAGATTGAGATATATTTTTGATCTTAATTTTAGGTTTTGGATTAATAACTCTTTTTTTAATTCTATCACAATACATTTTTAATCTTGAAAGGCCATGACCATATGCACCGACTAATTCAGCATTAATTAAAGCATTAGCAGATATTGAAGCATGACCATTACTAAGTCCAAATTTTCTAAAAATATTTATAACTTCTTTTTTTAGAATTTTATTTTTCATATTCAATCTTTATTATTAATATTAAGAAATTCCAATTTTATGAAATTAATTAATATATAAAAATTAATACATATAAATGTAAAATTTAATTTTAGGAGGTTTGCAAAACTTCTTAAAAAAAAAATTTTAAACTGTTTAATAACCAATTTTATAAATCTAAAAAAACTGGGATTTTTAATCTTGTACCCATACGAGTGATACCGCCAGACTCTTTGAGATAAAGATCTAGAGTCATCATTTTGTAAATGATAACATTTTGCTTCAGAAAGATAATAAGTTACAAAGCCTTTATCTTTTAATTTTGCACAAAAATCTATATCTTCACCATTAGTTTTAAAATTTTCATCATAACCACCAACTTCATTCCATATGTCTTTTTTTTGAATAGTATTACACCCAAATAAAAAAGGTGGGTTTTGCATATTTTTGTTTCCCCAATTTTGACTGTAATAAACTGAGCGCCATTTGTTAAATTTATTTTCTAAATTTTTTTCAACCATATTACCTCCGCACATAGCAATGTTTTCTTTAAGTTTAGTTTGTACAATTTCTAACCAATTTTTATCCAAAACAACGTCACCATCGATAGATGCAACAAATTTATTTTTTGATGATTTTAAACCTAAGTTTCTACAATAACTTAGACCCATATTCTTTTTATTGTTAATTATTTTTATATCTTTAAATTTATTTAAAATATTCAGAGTTTGGTCATTTGAATGGTCGTTGATAACAATAATTTCATCAAATTGAATTGTTTGAGAAAATACAGAATTCAAAACTTCTTCAATTGTTCTCTCTACGTTAAAAACTGGAATGTAGATTGAAACATTTTCCATTATAAAATTTAAACTTAATTATCTTGAAGATCTTTCACTAAACTTTGCCATTTTTTTCCTCCGTCAATTTGACGATCGTAATTCGCATCAATATTTGCACCAGGATATGCAGTTAAAGATTCCGCGTTGTTAAGTGCATGTAATGGAGTACCTTCTATCTCAGCTGTGCCAGATTCCTGAACAGTGCTGAAGTCTGTCGAATGAATAAATTTCTTTGTTTCAATCATATTTTCTTTAGTTTCTCCAGGTAACCCATATGTAAAAGTTCCATGAACAGACATATCCAAAGATCTTATGTGAGACACAACTTCTTGAGCATATTTTAAATCTAAATGTTTATTAACAATTTTATCGACAACAACTTGACTTCCAGACTCAATTCCAATTTTTACACCCTTGCATCCACTGTCTGCCATTTTTTTCCAAGTTTCTTTTTTTGATGTATCAGCTCTACACATTGCAAACCATGGGATATTAAATTGAGACATAATTTCACTCATTTTTTCAGTATGTCTATTTCCAATATTAAAAGTATCATCATCAAAATAAATAGCTTTAAATTTATATTTTCCAGTTAACTCTTTTACAAAACTTTCAATATATTCAGGTGTATATTGTCTTACTGAACGCTTACCATCGCCATCTGGATCGTTACCAGTCATTGCAGCAGGCCACACACAAAAAATACATTTAAACGGACATCCACGACTACTCCAAATATGTGCTTGAGGATGAAGAGTATTCATTGGTATTGGGTTTCCATCAAAATATTTATCAAAAATTTTATCATCGTAATATGGAAAAGGAGCGTTATTCATTTCATCCTTAGTCAAAAGGTCATGGTGAATTAAACCACTTTGACCATTTAAAACTTTCATTATATTTTTTTCATATTCACCCTTTAAAACTGCATGTACAATATTTTCATCCCATTTATAATCAGCCGTTGAAATAGGACCAGCTACAATTATCTTTAATTTTGGATATTTTTTTTTGATTTCTTTGATTAATTTATAATCATGATCCCATGAAGGTGTTGCACTTTCAATAACAAAATATTGTATTTTTTTTGAAATCTCATCTAGGTATCTATAAAAACTTTCATATGATTCTGATAGAGCAATACTATCTCTGAAATAAACATTATCTGAACCAATTTCTTTAGCAGCATAAGTAGTCGCGTAACCTAAAAAAAATGGATAGGGTATATAGTCATGAGCACGTGAGTTATCTGGTGTACATCTACCTAAATAAGTAAAAGGCCATCTAGAACCAGCTCTTACACCTCTTCTCCATCTTTTTTTTCTGAAAAGACCTCTACTAACCTTACCTTCCCACCAAGGGGGATTGCTAAATAATATAGACATGATGATTATATACATTAAAAAAGGAATTAATTTAAATTATTATTTAAAATCTTAATTAGAAAACAATAGATTTATGAGAGTTTTTGACTGCACAACGTATTATGAAGAGGATTTAATGATGGATCTTCGATTTAACGTTTTAGATGATTTTGTTGATAAATTTGTAGTCAGTGAAGCAACATTTAGTCACAGCGGAAACCAGAAAGATATAAAATTTGACCCAAATAATTTCAAAAAATTTAAAGATAAAATAATTCATATTGTTGTTGAAAAGGATCCAGTCGATGAGATTAATAAAGAAACAATTGATTTTGGAGTAAAAAGGATGAATAGCATAAAACGAATTGAGTTTCAAAGAAATCAAATTTTTAAAGGACTAAAAGAAGCTGATGATAATGATTATGTTATTTATAGTGATAACGATGAAATACCAAATTTAAAAAATTTTAATTTATTAAAAAATAGATCTAAAATAATTTTGTTCAAACAAAAATTATATTATTACAAATTTAATTTAGCATACCCAAAACTAGACTGGTTTGGAAGTAAGGCTTGTAAATTTAAAGATTTAATAAATATCACTTGGTTAAGAAATATTAAAACAAAAAAATATAATTTTTTTAGATTTGATACTTATTTTTCAAAATTAAGATATATAAATTTGAAAATTGTAGAAGATGGTGGATGGCACTTTACAAATCTAAAAACACCTGAAGAACTGTATAGAAAATATTTAAATGATGAAATGCATTCAGAGTTTGAAAAAAAAGAAACAAATATTAAAGATATTCAAGATAAAGTTTCTCAAAAATATGTAAATTATGATCACTTCGCTGACTCAAAATCATCATTAAATACTAAACAAGATAATAAATTTAGTTTAGAAAAGGTAAATTTAGATTTGTTACCAGACCATGTTAAGGATAATGTTGAAAAATACAAAGATTGGATAGATTGAAAATTATTTATGAATATAGTTTTTGTTAGTCATGCAGAAAAAGGACCTTCTGGAGGAGCTAAAATAATTTATCATCACTCCGAAATAATAAATAATCTTGAAAATTTCTCTTCAGAGGTTCTTCATTTAAAGAAAAAAAGGCTTTCTAAATTAAAAATTTCATTGAAAAAAAGACTTAAATTAGATCATAGAGATGACACAGGCTGGCAATTGGATCAAGTTATGCCAGTAAAAAAATTTAAATATAAATGGTTTAATCATAAAATAAAATCAAGAAATTATTTTGATTTTGATCAAAATAAAGACTTTGTAATTTTACCAGAAATATTTGCTCATCTAGCCGAAGATCTTTTAATAAAAAAAGAAATTAATTATGCAATATTTGCCCAAAACGGTTATGTGATTAATTCAACAAATAATGAAGACAAACTAAAAAAAGCGTACAATCAAGCAAAATTTATTTTATCTTATTCAAATGATATAACAAAATGTATTCATTCAAAATTCCCTAAACTTAAAACTAGAATTATAAAAATTTCATATGCCTTAGACTTAAAAAAATTTAATCTAAAAAATAAAAAAAATTTGATTACTTATATGAGTAGAAAATTACCCGTTCATAGCAATCTAGTTATTAATTATTTAAAGCCGCAATTACCTCGAAATTGGTCAATTAAAGATTTAAATAATTTAACAGAAACACAAACTTATAAAATGTTAAAAAAATCTAAAATATTTTTATCTTTTTCGAGTTTTGAAGGACTTCCTCTTCCTCCTGCCGAAGCAGCGTTAGCTGGTAATTTTGTAATTGGCGCTCAGTTTATTACAGTCAAAATTGGGGAAACAAAAATATGCAAAACCCACCTTTTTTATTTGGGTGTAATACTATTCAAAAAAAAGACATATGGAATGAAGTTGGTGGTTATGATGAAAATTTTAAAACTAATGGTGAAGATATAGATTTTTGTGCAAAATTAAAAGATAAAGGCTTTGTAACTTATTATCTTTCTGAAGCAAAATGTTATCATTTACAAAATGATGACTCTAGATCTTTATCTCAAAGAGTCTGGCGGTATCACTCGTATGGGTACAAGATTAAAAATCCCAGTTTTTTTAGATTTATAAAATTGGTTATTAAACAGTTTAAAATTTTTTTTTTAAGAAGTTTTGCAAACCTCCTAAAATTAAATTTTACATTTATATGTATTAATTTTTATATATTAATTAATTTCATAAAATTGGAATTTCTTAATATTAATAATAAAGATTGAATATGAAAAATAAAATTCTAAAAAAAGAAGTTATAAATATTTTTAGAAAATTTGGACTTAGTAATGGTCATGCTTCAATATCTGCTAATGCTTTAATTAATGCTGAATTAGTCGGTGCATATGGTCATGGCCTTTCAAGATTAAAAATGTATTGTGATAGAATTAAAAAAAGAGTTATTAATCCAAAACCTAAAATTAAGATCAAAAATATATCTCAATCTATTTCTCAAATTGATGCAGATAATTCTATAGGATTTGTAAGTGCCGATATTGGAATAAAAAAAGCAATCAAGAATGCAAAAAAAACTGGTATAGGTATGGTTGCTATAAAAAATAGTGGTCACTATGGACTTTCAGGATATTACGCTGAACAAGCTGTAAAAAAAAATTTAATTGCAATGATTTATACTAATGCACCTCCTGCTGTAGCACCTCATGGTGCTTTAAAAAGTTTATTTGGAACTAATCCAATTTGTTTTGCTTCTCCAAGTGGATCTAGCGTTCCTTTTATTCTTGATACATCTATTTCAATGATTAATAGAGGAAAGATAAGAGTTGCTGCAAGAAACAATCAAAAAATTCCTGAAGGCGTAGCTCTAGATAAATATGGTAAGCCAACGACTAACGCCAAGAAAGCACTCGAGGGTGTTCAATTGCCTATAGCTGGCTTCAGAGGATCAGGTCTGGCTTGGATGGTTGATATTTTAAGTGGTGTCCTCACAGGCGGGAATCACGGAGGAAAAGTTAAAGATCCTTTCGATGATTTTTCAGGTCCTCAAAATATAGGTCATCTATTCATTGTTTTTAAATCAAATCTCTTTGTTAAAGATTTTAAATCAAGAATAAGAAAAAATATTAACATTATTAAAAAATTACCGAAAGTTAAGGGAGTAAAAGAAATAATGTATCCTGGTCAAAATAAATTTAAGAGGTTTAAAAAAAATCAAAATAAAAAGATATATGTGAGTAATGTAGTTAAAAGAGATCTCGAAATTTTGAAGGATCATTAGTACAATGCAACATTATATAAAAATAATTAACGAAAAAAACTTAACAGTATATTTTTCATTTTTAATACTACTTATTTGGTGGTTAATTTTTGGTTACGATCTTTCTAATGAACCTTATGTGTGGGATGATTTACATTTCTTTAGAGAATATACAGCAGAAGAATTAAAAAATTCATGGACTGGCAATTGGGACTCGGATGGTGTTGAAACCTTAAGTTACCGTCCAGTGGCAGTATTATACTATCATTTCATTTATATTATTTTTAACGAAAATACTTTTTTACTCAGAAACTTTGTAATTCTTGAGGCTTTTTTTTTAATTCTGTTAACTAACAACCTTTTAAATTATTTAAATTTTTCCAAAGGACAAATAATCATTTTTACATCTTTAATAATTTTCTCAAAAATATTTATCACACTAATTTCTTTTTTTACTTTAAGTGCTTTAATTTTTGCTTATATTTTAACTATTTCATCAATTCTATTTTTTTTTGTAAGTATAAATAAAAAAAAAGGAATCTTTTTTATTATTTCAGTTTTTTTATCAGCAGCTGCAATATTTGTAAGAGAAGAATTATATGTTATTCCAATTATTTTATTTTTATTATACTTTTATAAATATGAGATAAATATTAAAAATCTATACCAATGCTTAAAAAGAATATCTTTCTTTTTAATTCTTGTTTTTCTTCATATGTTTTTACGAAAAAAATTTGTGCCTGATGCTGCTCATTTGGAGCTTATTGGAAACAAAATTATGTTTGGAGATAATATAATTGGTTTTGGAGGCTTAATAAAAGCTTTAAAATCGTCCTTTTTACCTATGGGTTATTATAGTTCACAATATTCATATGAAATACAAAAGTATTTTAGCTTAATTTGGTTAATTCTTATTTTTTTAGCATTAATAGTGATTTTTAAAAATTTTGACGAGATTAAAAGAAATTTAAAAAAAATTTCTCTAATAATATTAATTACCATAGCATGCTGCTTACCTCATTTAACAATTGACAGATCTTTTGGAATTTTTCTATCAAGTATATTTGCCCTTACCGCTATATCAGCTCTTATTAATAATCTTTTTTTAAATCAAAAGAATTCGATTAATAATGTTGTGATTTTGAAAAGATTGATAGCAACATTAATCTTAATGGTTGGAATTTTTGGAGGAATTTACAGATCATATTTACATGTAGAGTCGATGAATCAATTCTCAAAAAATATAGTTGAATATGATTCTATGTTTATTTATGGGTATAAAAATCAAGGTATTAAAATAAGTATTCCGCCTGTAAGATACGAAAAAAAGAAAGCTCATTTGAAGAATTTAAACATATTTGATTTTAATTGGGGATCAAAAATAGAGGACTCTTCCCCTCTAATTATTAAAAACAGATATCATCCACTATCATTTTAGAATAAAATAATTAGATACTTAAATTTTTGATTTAATTTAAGATGGACTCAACATTTTCACAAATGATATGACCAACTATTTTTTGCATTTCTTGAATTCTATCAACTCTATCTCCTGGACAATCTATCACAAGATCACAAAATCTTTTTAATTTATTACCTTTGTTAGAGGTTAAAAAAATTACTTTTATTTTCATTTTCTTAGCTTGTTTAATAGCTTTAATAATATTTGCACTTTTTCCACTTGTTGAAATTGCAAAAAGAATGTCATTAGTTTTACCCAAACCTTGAAGTTGTCTAGAAAATATGTCCTCATATGAATAGTCGTTGGAAATTGCTGTTACAGATGCAATATTGGAGTTTAAGTCAATAGAATTATAAGGTTTTCTATTTTTTAAATACCTTCCTAACAATTCAGCTGATAGATGCAAAG
>CACGEC010000019.1:0-5000 GCA_902572005.1 uncultured Pelagibacteraceae bacterium
GGATCGAAAAAATAAAATAGGAACTGGTGATAGATCAGAACGAATTAGAACATATAATTTTCCGCAAGGAAGAGTCACTGACCACAGAATAAATTTGACTTTACATAAGTTAGAAGAGTTTCTAGAAGGTGAAGTGTTTGATGAAATGATTGAGTCACTAACATTACAAGCTCAAGAAGAAAGCTTAAATAATTTATAAATTTATGATTTTAGAAAAAGCGATAAATAATGCCTCTATGATATTAAGAAAAAATAATATCAAAACTGCTCAATTAGACAGTGAAATATTGATGTCAATGATTATGAAAAAAAGTAGAAAATTCGTTTTACTTAATTTAGATAGTAGTCTTGGCGATGATAAACTTAACAATTTTATAAAACTTATCAAACTAAGATCTACAGGTAAACCAATTGCTTATTTAACAGGTAGTAAGAATTTTTGGAAATATGATTTCAAAATAAATAATAATGTTCTTGTGCCAAGACCAGACACTGAAATAATAGTTGAGGAGGTATTAAAAAAAGTTAAAAATAAAAATGAATTACGTATTTTAGACATAGGCATTGGTTCAGGCTGCATACTCCTATCTATATTAAGTGAGAAAAAAAATTTTAAGGGAGTTGGGGTCGATGTAAGTAAAAAAAGCCTAGATTTATGTGAGATAAATGCAACAAATCTTGGTTTAAAAAAAAGAGTAAAGTTATTTAAATCAGATGTTGACAATTTTCATTATGGCAAATATGATTTAATTATATCTAATCCTCCTTATATTAGTGAATTGAAACTAAAGTATTTAGATAAGGATGTTATAAATTTTGAGCCAAAGTTGGCTCTTAATGGTGGATTAGATGGATTATCAGAAATCAGAAAAGTAATAAACAAATCTTCTGAACTGATCAAAAAAAATGGTAAACTCTTTTTAGAAATAGGTTTTGACCAAAAAAATAGAGTAAAAAAAATATTAAAAAATAAAGGTTTTTTTATAAATAAAGTCATTAAAGATCTAGGTAACAATGACAGATGTATAATAAGCACAAAAATATAATTTAATGGTAACTTTTAGAAATAATAACAATAATAGAAGAAATAATTTTAGAAGAAGTGATCGAGGTTATAAATCAGGCTCTGATAGATCAAAATTTAGCTCAAATTTCACAAATAGTGAAAATTTTCAGAGGAAAGTTCCTGGTAGAAATAACCATAATGCCTCAAAACTTATTGAGAAGTACAATGATCTTGCAAGAGAAGCCTTGTCTGTTGGAGATAAAATAATGTCTGAAAATTATTTTCAACATGCAGATCATTTTACTCGAATTATGAATGAAAAAGAAAATTACAAAAAAAATAAGTCTTTGGAAAATCTAAACTCAAATAATGGTTCAGATTCAAGTGATCCAAAAAAGACAGACCTTAGCTCAGAAAAAAAAACTGAAGGATTAGAAAAACCCCAACCTGAAGTAGTCTAATTAATTCCAATAATTTTTTCTGATTTCAAAACATCCAGTTTAATTTTAGTTGTCTCAAAAATTTTTCTATCATCACCTTTAAGTATTTTTCCGGATGGCAATTTTAATGTTTGAGAGTTAATTTTTTTTCCATTTACAATTACCTCATAATGTAAATGAGGACCTGTCGACTTACCAGTAGAGCCCACATATCCAATAGTTTGACCTTGTTTTACTCTTACTCCACTTCTAATACCGTTCGCAAACTTTGACATATGTGCATAAACAGTTTTGTAAGTTGAATTATGTTTGATCACAACACAATTCCCACCACCTCCACACCATCCAGCTTTTTTAATTACGCCATCTCCAGATGCCATGATTGGAGTACCCATTGGAGCTGCAAAATCGGTCCCTCGATGCATTTTATTAAAACCATCGATAGGATGTTTTCTCATTCCAAATGGAGATGAAAGTCTTGCACCATTGATGGGAGTTTTCATAAGTGCTTTTTTAATACTTTTTCCATTTTTATCGTAATGGCCGTCACTTCCCTCTTTACCAAAATAATACAAAGAATTATCTTGACCACTCAATTTTAAATTTGCATAAAGAATATTCCCAGTTTCTATTATCTTACCTTTATCATCGACAAATATTTCAAACATTATTTGAAATGCATCTTGTTTTCTAATATCTCTTTGAAAATCAACTTGAAAACCATAAATACGTGCAAACTCAATAATAATATTAGCAGGAAGTCTTTTATCTATTGCAGATTTATACAGACTCTGAGTTATTACATTTTCTTTATAAAGAATATCTTTTTTTAGTTTAGTTAAAATGATTTCTTGATTGAATTCTTTAGTTTTTGTATCCTTGCTTAAATAAATTTTTTCAGTATTTGAAACTTTAAAGATAAATTCCTTTATCAAATTTGTTGATTGATCTAGCGTAAATTGAATTTTATGATTTGTATTAAGTTTATTTAGATTTATCTTTTTTAATAACTCCTTTTTAATATTTTTAATCTCAGCTCTATCAATTGAATAACTTTCTAAAATATTATCAAAAGTTTCTCCCTCAGAAACTTGATGATTAATTTTTTTAAATTTTGGCTCCAAATTATCAAAAAAATAATTTATAGTTTTTTGGAGATATATATTATTAGTTATATTTTTGTAATTAGAGTAAACTTTTGCTTTTGTATAATTGTGATAAGAAGTAGCTATTATAGTTATAAAAATAAGTAAACTTAGAGCAAAAATTTCTGTATTTTTTCTTATTTTTATTTTTATTTTATTTAACATAAATTTTTTTTTGAATACTCAATTAATAGTTTAGCATCGTAAAAAAATCAAAAAAAACCCTTTAAAATAAGGGTTTTAGACAATTTTTTTATAACTCTAATAGCTTGATTTCCTTTAATTTTAGCCTATAAGCATCATTCTTTCTCAATTAAATTATTGTAATTACAATAAATTAATGAGGATTATTGGGCTTTTTTTACCCAATTAGCTATTTTAAAAGTAAAAATTTAAGAAGAGAAGTGTGGACGGTTAAGGTTACCAAAATTTGTCGTACACACTTCAACATTATATAAATTTTATTCTTAGAATTTATATAGAAGCTAGTGTGCGCCGTTTTTAAACTTGAGAGTTTGATCATGGCTCAGAACGTACGCTGGCGGCACGCCTAACACATGCAAGTCGAACGAAGTAGCAATACTTAGTGGCAGACGGGTGAGTAACATGTAGGTATCTACCCTATGGCCTGGAATAACACGAGGAAACTTGTGCTAATACTGGATAAGTCTTTACGGAGAAAGCTTTATGCACCATTGGATGAGCCTGCACTTGATTAGTTTGTTGGTAGGGTAATGGCCTACCAAGACTGTGATCAATAGCTGATTTGAGAGGATGATCAGCCACATTGGGACTGAGACACGGCCCAAACTCCTACGGGAGGCAGCAGTGGGGAATCTTGCACAATGGAGGAAACTCTGATGCAGCGATGCCGCGTGAGTGAAGAAGGCCTTTGGGTTGTAAAGCTCTTTCGTCGGGGAAGAAAATGACTGTACCCGAATAAGAAGGTCCGGCTAACTTCGTGCCAGCAGCCGCGGTAATACGAAGGGACCTAGCGTAGTTCGGAATTACTGGGCTTAAAGAGTTCGTAGGTGGTTGAAAAAGTTGGTGGTGAAATCCCAGAGCTTAACTCTGGAACTGCCATCAAAACTTTTCAGCTAGAGTTTGATAGAGGAAAGCAGAATTTCTAGTGTAGAGGTGAAATTCGTAGATATTAGAAAGAATACCAATTGCGAAGGCAGCTTTCTGGATCATTACTGACACTGAGGAACGAAAGCATGGGTAGCGAAGAGGATTAGATACCCTCGTAGTCCATGCCGTAAACGATGTGTGTTAGACGTTGGAAATTTATTTTCAGTGTCGCAGCGAAAGCAATAAACACACCGCCTGGGGAGTACGACCGCAAGGTTAAAACTCAAATGAATTGACGGGGACCCGCACAAGTAGTGGAGCATGTGGTTTAATTCGAAGATACGCGCAGAACCTTACCAACACTTGACATGTTCGTCGCGACTTTAAGAGATTAAAGTTTTCGGTTCGGCCGGACGAAACACAGGTGCTGCATGGCTGTCGTCAGCTCGTGTCGTGAGATGTTGGGTTAAGTCCCGCAACGAGCGCAACCCTCACTTTTAGTTGCCATCATTAAGTTGGGCACTCTGAAAGAACTGCCAGTGATAAGCTGGAGGAAGGTGGGGATGACGTCAAGTCCTCATGGCCCTTACGTGTTGGGCTACACACGTGCTACAATGGTATCTACAACAGGAAGCAAGACGGCGACGTTAAGCAAATCCTTAAAAGATACCTCAGTTCGGATTGCACTCTGCAACTCGAGTGCATGAAGCTGGAATTACTAGTAATCGTGGATCAGCGTGCCACGGTGAATGCGTTCCCGGGTCTTGTACACACCGCCCGTCACACCATGGGAGTTGGTTCTACCTTAAGGCAAGGTTTAATACCCTTGACCACGGTATAGTCAGCGACTGGGGTGAAGTCGTAACAAGGTAGCCGTAGGGGAACCTGCGGCTGGATTACCTCCTTTCTAAGGATGAATAAAAGTAAAATTTTATTCTAAATAATATACATGGTTAATGTTGACCGTCCTCATTTCTCTTCTTAAAGATTGTGTTTCTCTTGCATGGGGGCCGGTAGCTCAGTTGGTTAGAGCACACCCTTGATAAGGGTGGGGTCGAAAGTTCGAGTCTTTCTCGGCCCACCATTTTAAGATTAAGGGGGATTAGCTCAGCTGGGAGAGCGCCTGATTTGCATTCAGGAGGTCAGCGGTTCGATCCCGCTATCCTCCACCAAAAACACTTAGCTATAAAAAATTGTAAATAAAAATAATTAATATCAATATCTATATCCGAACATTAGAAATGTTATTAACTAATGTTCAAATAAAAATTTGATTCAACACAGAATTTTTTTCTGTGCATAAATCAAGCGTTTAAGGGCGTGTGGCGGATGCCTTGG
>CACGEC010000020.1 GCA_902572005.1 uncultured Pelagibacteraceae bacterium
AAATTCTTAAAATCATTAACATTGGCATAAAAATTTTTTTTTAAAAAAGTTTTACAGTTCGCTTCATTAAACAAAGATTTTTTATTAGGTTTAAGTGAATACCCATATATCTTTGCACCCAACATATTTAATAAGATCAACATCCAGCTTCCTTTAAAGCCAGTGTGACCTGTTATAAAAACTTTTTTATTTTTCCAAAATCTTTTTAATTCTTTTTTACTTTCCATGGTTCCTTATTTTTTTTAATCATTTCATTAAAATCGTTTTTATCTTTCATGGTATCTAAACTTTTCCAAAAACCAATATGTTTAAAGGCGAATAATTTTTTCTTTTTTATAAAATAATTTAACGGTTCTTTTTCCCAGTATATATTATTATTTCTTATTTTGTTTATTGCTGACTTATTTATTACAAAAAAACCACCGTTAATGAATACATCAATACTTTTATTTTCATTATCAAATTTATCAATTCTATTTTTATTTAATTTTATAATTCCATATCTGTGTTTCGGTTTTACAGCCGTTAGAGTAACAAAAGATCTGTTTTTATAATGAAATTTAATCAATTTTTTAATATTAACATTTGATAATCCATCTCCGTAAGTCATCATGATATCTTCATTAAGTTTTAGCATTTTGTATGCAATTTTGACACGACCTCCTGTTCCTGTATTTGATCCTGTATAGATTAGATTTCCAGTAAATTTCAATTTTTTATTATTAAATTGGAACTTCAAATTATTTTTTTTCTTATATATAATTTTTGTAAATTTTTTTTTATCTCTTAAAAAATAATTAGTTATTGTTTCTGATTTATGACCTAAACAAAATACAAATTCATCAAAACCTTGAAGAACATAATTTTCAACAATATAAATTAACATAGGATTTGATCCAATTTTTATCATTGGTTTAGCTTTTAATTTACCTTCGTAATCTAAACGAGTACCAAATCCACCGCACAAGATAAATGTTTTCATACTTTTGTTTTACATTTTTTTGGAATTAAAATTCTCTTATCTTTATTGTTATAGGAATAAGGCAAATTAATGTAGCTGTAATTTTTAGGAACTTTATATGACAAATCAGCAATAATCATTGTATTATTTTTATTTATTTTTTCTTTAAGATTAGACTCTAAATTAGGATTTATGAGTTCCAATGTAAGCAAATCCAAAGTATTTTGTGTATTTATTCCAGGTTTAATTTGAAAGGTTTCAAAAACATCTGAAATTAATAAATAATAATAATTATTATTGGTATAATTTATTGCAAAGTTTACATTTTTACATTTTTGATTTATTTCATTTATTTTTTGATCAAAATAAAGGATATGACTCCAAGTATCTGTATTAAACTTTAAATATTTAAAAAATCTAATTTTATCATTGGTGTAATATTCAAAAGAAATTGGAGTTATAAAAAGTTTATTATTTTCACTCTTTTTGAAATTTATACCTAAACATAGCAAAACAATTATACTAAATGAAATGATCCTCATTGTTTCCATATTCTTTATTTTTTTTAAGAAATGTATCAAAATAAAGATTCCAATAATAACTCCTGTAGCTAATCTAAAACTATTTAAAGCATGAATTGCTGACGAAAAAGAGCTGATTGATATCAATGATATGTAAACTAAGTATTCTTCTTCTTTTTTTAAAAAGTTTTTTTTCATTATAAACATACACACGAAAGTAATATTTATAATCAATAAAACTAAAAAAAATATCCAATATGGTTCAAAAATAAACCTTTGTACTCCTATCAGAAATATATTTTTTAAGAATTCAAAAATAACAAATATATAATTTTCTCCGATGTAGAAATTACTTATAGAATGATATTTCATCCAATCATCAAATATCTCATTAAAAATAATATAGGTAAAAAATATAGAAACAGGTAAAGAAAATCCAATTAATAAAAATAAAATATTTTTTATTTTCTTATTTCTTAAATTAATAAAAGCATAACCAACTAAAAAAAATATAAACACTATTAAAAATTTTTCATAGGAAAGAACAGCAAAACCAAAGAACAAACCTGCAATTAAGTTATCTTTGTTATTATCTTTTTCTAAAAAAAATAAAGACATTATAAGAAAAAAAAAGGTCAAATAATTGTGCCAAGGATGATTCACAAAAGGGTGAATAAGAACTAGACAAACTATAGCAAAAAGTGCCATTTTATCCTGAAACTTATTTTTTAAAATTAAAAAAAAATAATATATTGAAATCGAATAAATTAATGATGTAAAAAAGAAAATTGAAAGCACACTTTGATTTCCAACTTTCATAAAAATTGAATGTATTATTGTAGTAAATATCCCATATTGTATAAATATCTCTTCATAAGGCATTTTATTATTCAAAAAATCAAATGCATTTGATGCCATAAGGCCCCAATGATGAGAGTCATAAATATATGTTGATTGCCAGACTGAAATTAAAAAAGAGAATATAGAAATGAAAATTACAATTATTTTATAATTGTCTGTAATTGAAATCTTCATTATTTTGAATTTTCAATATTCAGCTTATCTATTACTGGTTTCCATTTGACAAGAATTTTATTAAATTCTTTAGAATAATAATTAACCTCATCCTCGGACAATTCTTTTGAGGAATGTCTATTTAACTCATACTTGAATCTTTGACTTATAAAATTATGAAATCTATCAGATTTTGATATTTCCATAATTTTATTTTCTAAAGAGGATAAGGTAAATTTTACTACAAATATTACAGCCACAACAATTGTTAAAGTTATTAAAAAAAATTTCCTATAAAAGTCCATAAGTTTATTTTGCTTATTTTTAATATAATTACTATATATAGTTTCAATTAAATATTATGGTCCCAAAAGTTAAGGAAAGATTAGAAAATATAGATTTACTTAGAGGAGTGGGAATTATATTCGTTGTTCTGTTTCATTACACCAATCATTACTCACCAGAGTATTTACTAAGAACAGATAATTGGTTTTTACCTATTGCAAAATATGGTTGGTCAGGAGTAGACATTTTTTTTATTGTAAGTGGTTATTGCATTGCATTGACAATAGTTAAAACTTCTAATTTTGTTGAATTTTCAGTAAAAAGGTTTGCAAGAATTTATCCAGCCTATTTTTTTTGTGGAATAAGCACTTTAATTTTTTTTTCATTCTTTGATTTACCTGGACGAGAGGTGGATTGGTATACAGGATTCATGAATCTAATATTTGCTTATATTGTTCCAGGATTAAAGTTCCAATATATAGATGGCGTTTATTGGATGTTAATTGTTGAATTAAAATTTTATATTTTTTTTGGTATTATTTATTTCATTTTTAAAAATTTGAACAAAGCAATTATTGTTTGGAGTATTTTTGCAATTATTTTGAATTTATTACTGATATTTACTGAGAAAGTTTTATTCTTTTCCTCAATTTCACCTCATGCTAATTTATTTCTAATAGGTTTGATGGTTTTCAACTTGAAGGGTAATAACTTTGTTTCTTATTTTTTAATAAGTTTAATTGCTTTAACAAACATTTTTATTAATGAAAGATATTCTGATCTTGAGATTTATTTTTTATTTTTAATACTTATAACAATACTGATTTTAAAGATAAATATTAACTGGAAGTATAATTTATTGTCTAGAGTTGGCCTAATATCTTTTTCTTGGTATCTATTACATAATAATATTGGAATTATAATAATAAGAGAAATTAATAAACTTGGATTCGAAAATTTTTCAGTAATAATTGCAACTATATCTACATTATTTATGGCAGCTATTTCATTCAAATTAATAGAATTGCCAATGAAAAAAAACATAGTTCTTTGGTATATGAAAAATATTAAAGAAATTAATCCAAAATATTTATAAAGAATATAATTTTGATTTAAGCAAATAATAATTAAAGTTAAAGATGTTTTAATTTATAATCGAAATGATTTTAAGTATATGAAAAAAATAAATATATTAATTGCAAATGAAGCCAAGAGACTTGGAAGGTATTATGGTTTTTGGAATCTTTTTGAAGTTTTTAAACCTGAATTACTGGAAAATCAAATTGAAGTAAATTTCTATAACAAATTAAATAAAAAATATTTAGAGGGTGATTATCTATTTTTAAATTCAAGACTAATTCCAACCCAAGATCAATTAGTTAGCTTGGATTATCTTAAAGAAATAAAGAAACAAAATGAAAATCTATATTGGTTTGATATGCGTGATAGTGCAGGCACCACTCAGTTTGAAGTATTACCTTTTGTGAAAAAGTATATAAAAAAAAATTATTATAAAAATAAAGATATTTATTTGAATGAATTAAAAGGAGGCAGATTTTATACTGATTATTATATTAAAAAATATAACATAAATGATAAGTTAGAATACAATGCTAAAATTTTAGATAAGAAATTTTTATCTAAATTAATACTAGGATGGAATTTGGGCATTGGTCTATTTTTCGATTACACAAATTATTCAAAATTTGATTATTATAAAGAGTTAATAAAATTATCTTTTATTAAAAAAAATAATTTTTTGATGAAATTACAAAATTACCAAAATTGGGAGGATGATAAATCAAAATTTGATTTTGTATGTCTTATGAATAAAAATTTTGAGAGAAAATCAGTTGGTTTTCAAAGAAAAAAACTTAGTGAAAAAATATCAAAAATATCAAAATTTAATAAGATAGCTGATATTAGATTAAATAAGAAAAAATATTATGAATCATTGAGAAATTCTAAAGTCTCTGTTGGAGCATTTGGATGGGGAGAAGTTTGTTATAGAGAATTTGAAGCGATCGCATGTGGAGCTGCAATAATGTTTCCAGACATGTCCTCAATTGAAACTTGGCCAAATATTTATATCGATAATGAAACTTATTTATCTTATGATTTAGACTTTAAAAATTTCGAGCAAAAATTATCTCATTTAATTTCAGATTTAAATTTAAGAAAAAAACTAGTAAATAATTCACAAGATATTATGAACGATGTACATAATTATAAAGGAAAAGAATATTTTATTAAAAAAATATTTGAAATTATTAGTTGATAGTTTTTTTAATCGCGTAGAATAAACTAAAATTTAACCAGAAAATTGTGGAATTAAAACTTGTAAAAAAACTTCCACCAGGAAGAATTGGAGTAAAGTTTATTAAAATAGTTAAAAACAAACAACTTAATAGTAAATTTTTTTTTTTAAAAATGAAACTTAAATTATCTTTAACAAAAAAGATAAGCAAAATCACAAGAGTTAAGAAGCCAAATAAACCGTGTTCAGAAAGTATCTCTATATATATTTGGTGTGGGTGATTATTACACCTGAATTTTTCTTTATTAATATCATTTTTTTCTAAAAATTCTTTCTGGAATTTCTCATCACATAGAAGTCTAAAATTTTTATTTCCAACGCCAAAAAATTTGTTGTCCTGAAATAATTTAATACCTGTATAATATATTTTGCCATATTCAGTTTTATCAATAAATTTTATTAAATTGTAATTATTTGAAGCCAATTCAGAAAAAATTTTATTTTTGTACCTATCTTTAAGTGTCTCGAAATTGGACAGGATGATTATGATAAACGTAATTAAAAAGGTAAAAAGCATAAGTAATTTTTTTAGCAATTCTTTTTTTACAAAAAAAGAAAGAGAAGAAATTATAATTAAAGATTTTATGAAATTTGATCTATCCCCAGATATGAAAATTGCAGCTAAAAAAAGTACAATCATTAAAAAACCGATATTTTTATGTTTGTCATTATTGATTAAAAAACATGCCGGGATTAAACTTAAACCAAGAAGTAACGAACCAGCTTTTAGTTCATCACCCATAAAACCTGAAACCCTGTGAAATTTAAGAGGAGACTCAATACCAACTAAATTTTTTCCTAAAAAAAATTGTATAAACATATCAAGAGCAAAAATTGTAAGTATAATTGACCAAATTTTGAATAATAGTGGTATTCTATATTTTTTCTTAGAAAGAAAATTGATAGTACCTAAAATAAAAATTATGTATTTTATAAAAAAAAGGTTTCTTATAAAGGAATTAGAAATATTTAAGGAAAAAATTAAATTTATTATTAAAGCAAGATAAATAAAAATTAAAAAATAGAATAGTTTATTTTTAAATATATTTTCTTTTTTAAAAAAAAAATTAGAAATGAAGTAAAAACATAATAATATAATGGCCAATTCACTTAAAGCTGTCCCTATAATCAAAAACACTGGAAATAGAGAATATAAAATAATGATTAAATTATTTACAAATCCATCATTCTTAAAGTTATCTATTTCGTCCTTTAAAAAATTTATTTGACTAAACATTATTAAATAGTCTATCGAAAGCTAATTTGTTATTTTTAAGATTAAATTTTTGAATATGTATTTTTGAGTTCATAGTTTTTTTCTTTAGTTTAAAATTATTTTTAAAAAATCGACTTATCTTATTATTTAAATCTTTATGATCTCCTACATTAAAATAATCCCCAAATTTACCATTATCAATTATTTCCATTGGTCCAGCTTTACAATTTGAAGTAATTACAGGACATTTATTTTTTAAAGCTTCAACAAGAACGTTTCCAAATCCCTCATATTTTGAACTTAAAACAAAAAGATCTGCAATTTTATAGTATTTTGCAGGGTTATTTATTGATGTTAAAAAACTTACATTTTTCTCAATATTTTGATATTTAACAAAATTTTTCAAATTTTTAAGCAAAGACCCCCGTCCAATTAATATTAGATGAACGTTTTTAAATTTAATTTGTAACAACTTAAAAGCTTTTAAAATAGTTATTTGATCTTTTTGATTTTCAAAAAAACCAACATTAAGTATTATTTTTTTTTTTAAAATATTTTTTGATAGGGTTATTTTATCAGAAATATTTCTATAAATTTTTTCATCTAAAGCTGGATTATATATAACCTTAACTTTTTTTTTAATTAATTTTGATAAATCAGTAGATAAAACTTTGCTTATTCCAACAACAGCGTTTGCATGTTTATAGGTATGTTTTATTAAATAAAAAATTATTTTTTTTTTTATATAATCATAAAAATTTTTAGAATTATTTAACTCATCTAAATGATTTCTCTCAATTAAAATAATTTTAAGGTTATTCATATTTTTCAGAGAAAAAATAGTAATTATATTTGCAAAATTTTGATTTGAAATAAAAATATTTTTATTTTTTTGGGGATTTTTAATTAATCTTGAAACTACTTTGTTGAGTTCAAAAATTGAATAAAAAGTTCTATTTGCATTAAGTTTAATATAATTAATTTTTTTGTTAAGATATTTTCCATAATTACATTTAACTAAACTTATCAATGTAAATTTTGCATTAGTATTCGCATTTATAATTCTTATAATAGACCTATCTGCTCCTCCAAATTTTGGGTAAGGCTGAAAAATAAAAATATTTAGTTTTTTTTTTATCATAAAATTATATAGACATGATCAATTCATTTAATGATTTGTAATGTCTATAAATTGAATATTTAATCGAATTTTTTTTTGCTTCTAGAATATATTTATCTCTAGTAATTTTGTCCATTTTTAGATATTTCTTAAATGACTCTTCTATACTTTCATTTTTAGGATCATATAAAATTCCACCTTTACCGTTAACAAGTATTTCAGAGGGACCATTTTTACAATTTGACGATATTACAAACTTGTTACAAAAAACAGCTTGTATTATAGAAGCACCAGGATCTTCATATTTAGATGATGAAATAAAAATTTCACATTGCTGTAAATAATTGTAAACATTTTTTTTAAATCCCAACATGAACACTTTGTTTTCCAATTTACATGCACTTATTAATTCTGATAATTTTTTGAATTGTTCACCCTCACCGAGGATTGTTAATAAATAATCAGAATTTTCTTTTTGAATCTTTGAAAAACTCTGAATTAATTGGGAAAAATTTTTTTGATCAGTTAATCTTCCAATACTTAAAATCATTTTTTTATTCATTATTTCTTGTTCTAGTAGTTTTTGTTTTTTTAGATCATTAATTTTTTTTGGCTCTAATATAGGATCATACAAGGTTACAATTTTTTCTTTATCAAATATTTTTGTATTAGTAATGTCATTTTTTGTTGCTACTGAAGGACATGTTATTAAATCGATTTTATGTTTACAGATTTTCCATATAAAATTTCTTATTGGATTATTCTTTATTTTTCCTGAAATTCTAAGAATAATTTTTATTTTCAAGTCAAAAATTGTTGCAACAAGTATTGGCAATGATGTCAACAAATGTATAATTAATATTTGTCCTTCATATTGTTTTAATATTTTCTTAACTTTAAAAAATGAAAAAATAAAAAAAAATATATAAGTAAGTCTACTTTTAAAAAAGCTTTTCTTAGGAATAAAACTGTAAATTTTTGGGCTAAAAATCTTATTTACTTTTATTTTAAATTGACTGAAAAATTCTTTATGATCAGACCATTCACCAAATAATTCTAAAATTTCAACATCAAAATTATCTTTTGAAAATAATTTGATTGATTTCGCCGAGTTTAAAATTGAATTTATTGTCCCAATATTTGTAAGATGAGGAGACCAGTATATAATTTTTTTTTTTTTCAATTTATTTTATATATATTATAATTAATAATTCATTTAATTACAGTATCAATAGATATACAATTTTAACTGATGTTGAAAATAAATTTTTATGTTTGTGTTTCTAGTGTTAATAGGAATATATATAAATGCATTAATAGTATAGCCAATCAAAATAATTTAAATCAAATTGAGCTTTGTTTAATAGAAAATTCTAAAAAAAGCACTATTAATAAATTACGGATCAAAAGAATATTAAAATTAAAAAACATTAAAATAAAATTCTATCTAGAAAAAAAAATTGGAATTCCTTTCGCTAGAAATAAATGTCTGGAAATCATAAGAAAATCAAAATCAGATA
>CACGEC010000021.1 GCA_902572005.1 uncultured Pelagibacteraceae bacterium
CTAACAAGCTCGAGTAACAAGTTAGCATATGAAGCTTCTTTAAAAGTTTGTGAAAATACATCTAATTATAACCCACTTTATATTTATGGCGGTGTCGGAATGGGAAAAACTCATCTTTTAAACTCAATTGGTCTCGAATTAAAAAAGAATAATAAAATTATGTTTATTTCAGCTGAGCGTTTTATGTATCAATTTGTTAAATCAATAAAATCAAATGAAATGGTTAAATTTAAAGATTATTTTCGAAGTACCGATATTTTACTAATAGATGATATTCAGTTTATGAATGGCAAAGAGGCGATGCAAGAGGAGTTTTTTCATACTTTTAATGCTCTACTTGATAAGGGATCTAAAATTATTGTCTCAGCAGACAGAGCCCCAAATAAGCTATCAAGAATTCAGGAAAGAATTAAATCTAGATTTTCAGGTGGTTTAGTTGTGGATATTCAAAAACCTGATTCTGAACTTAGAAGAAAAATAGTTGAAAAAAAAACTGAGGAATTAAACAATTTATATTCTGGTCAATTTAAAATTTCGAATGATATTAAAGAATTTATTAGTGCTGAAATTGTTACAAGTGTGAGAGAGCTAGTTGGTGCTGTAAATCGAATTGCTTCATTTTCTAGAATTTATAATAAATTACCAAACTTAGTTGAGATTAAAGTTATATTAAAAGACTTATTAAATTTAGTCGAAAATAAAGTGACAATAGATTTAATTCAAACAGTAGTTTGTAAATTTTTCAAAATTAGTAAGAATGAAATGTTATCTTCAAGAAGATCAAGATATTTAGTTAGGCCTAGACAAACAGCAATTTATTTAACAAAAATTCTTACCTCAAAATCCTTACCTGAAATTGGGAGAGAGTTTTCAAATAGAGATCATACAACTATAATACATTCAGTTAAAACGATAGAGAAGCTTAAAGAAAAAGATCCGAGTATGGTAGATAATATTAATAAGCTCAAAAACCAAATATTATATAATAGCAAGGAAAATGAAATTTAGCGTCAATCAACAAGATTTACAACAAGCATTAAATTATTGCCAAGGAGTTATTGAAAAAAGAAGTACACTACCAATTTTATCTAATATTTTATTAGAAGCAAAAAATTCAAAATTGATAATCACAGCAACTGATTTAGATTTAATATTTATTCATCAAATAAATAATGTTGAAGTTTTAGAAGAAGGAAAAACCACAACAACTTCATCTATTATGTATGATATAGTAAGAAAATTTTCCTCAGGAAAAAAAATTAATTTAACTTTAACTGACGTAAGTAAGTTACATTTAGAATCTGAAAAATCTATTTTTAATCTTAATTGTATAAGTGCCTCAGAATTCCCTCTCACTGATGAAGATTTTAATCAAAATCAATTTTCAATTAAATCAAAACATTTTTTGAAATTACTAAATAAATGTAAGTTTTCAGTATCAAATGATGAAACAAGACATTATCTAAGCGGCATATATTTACATCAAAACGAAGTTGAAGATAAAAACTATTTAACGGCTGTTGCTACTGATAGCCATCGTATGTCAATTTCAAAAATTAGATTAGAGGAAAAAATAGAATTTGATCCAGTAATACTTCCTAAAAAAACAATTTTTCAATTATGTTCCTTATTAGATACATATGATGGAGAAGTAAAAATTTCCAATATTAAGTCTAAAATTAAATTTGAATTAGATAATAGTATTTTAATTTCAAAATTGATCGATGGAAAATTTCCAAATTATATCCAAGTTATACCTAAAAATAATCAAAAAAAATTGGAAATCGATTTAAAATTGTTTTTGGATTCAGTGGATAGAGTAGCCTCAGTCTCTTTAGATAAAAAAGATGGTGTAAAATTTAATTTATCAAAAGATACTTTAAATTTATCTGTTAATAATACTAATAGTGGTGATGGCAAAGAAACACTAGCAACCAAATTTGATCATGAACTGGAGATAAGTTTTAATTCAAGGTATTTAATTGATGTGGCTTCGCAATTAGATGGAGATAAAATAGAATTATTTCTAAATGATACAGGATCACCTGCATTAATAAAAGACCCTGGTGATTTTGACAGTATCTTCGTTGTAATGCCTATGAAAGGTTAATTTAATAAATTAAGCTCTCCATAAATATCATTTTTTAAGATTTCTAAAAATTTTTCATTTGAGAGACCTGACTCAATTGGTTTCAATATTGATACTGTAATAGTTTTATTGCTAATTTTAGGACCCTCTTTGGGCCAAACAAAACCTGAATTAATAGCAACTGGCTGACACATAATATTTAATTTTTCATAAATCCTTGCTGCTCCCTTTTTAAAAAAAGGTCTTTCTTGAGGGGGGACCCTAGTTCCTTGAGGAAAAATAATTAAGGGTCTTTTTGATTTTGAAATCCTTCTAGAAACATCTTTAAGAAAATCCAAATTAGTCCTAGTCGTTTTGTTTCTTTTTATTGAAATAGACCCAATCTTTTTTAAATACCAACCAAAAATAGGAACTGAGAGCAACTCTCTTTTAAGAATAAAAATCGGAGAATTAAAAATTGTCTGTAGATAAAATGTTTCAAACATTGATTGATGAGATGCAGCAATAAAAAATTTTTGATCTTTAACTATATTTTCTTTTCCCTTGATTATAATATTTGTTGCAAGAAAATATTTTAAACAAAATTCTGCCCAGTAACCCATTAACTTACCACCAAACAGAACAAATTTTTGAGGTAAAAAAAGTGATGGTAGAAAGATAAAAGATATTAAGACTATTCCAGTAAAAAAAAATATTGTAAATATAAAATTTCTAATCATTTTTTCAAAAGCTATAATAAATCTTTTAGCTTCTGTCTTTTTCTTATAATGTTTGTTTTTGATCCTTTAATTAATAATTCTAGGGGCTTGGGTCTCATATTATAATTAGAGCTAAGGGACATTCCATATGCACCAACATCACAAATAGCAATATAATCTTTTTCTTTTAATTTTTGAAATTTTTTAAGAGTTGCAAATTTATCTGTACTTTCACAAACTGGTCCTACAAGTTCATAATTACCCTTAAATTTTTTATTTAACTTAATTGATGGTAACGTTTCATGTATTGCACCATATAAGGCTGGTCTTATTAAATCATTCATAGCAGCATCAAGAATGACAAAGTTTTTCTTTCCACTTTTTTTTATATAAATTACTTTTGAAATTAAAGCACCCGTATTTCCTATAATTGATCTACCTGGTTCAAAAATTATTTTTGATTTATGTTTTTTAAGGAATTTTTTTATTGCTGAATTGTATTTTGCATAATTAAGTTTTTTATTTTTTTTGCTATATGAAATACCCATACCACCACCTAGGTCAATAAATTCAAATTTATAATTAATTTTATTTAAGATTCTATTTACTACATTCAACATTCTCTCATAGGGCCTATGATCCAAAATTTGACTACCAATATGAACACTTAAACATTTTAAATCGATGTTTTTAGAATTTTTACAGTATTTTAAAAGTTCATAAAATATTTTTTCATTAACACCAAATTTATTTTCCTTTTTACCCGTGGAGATTTGACTTAAGGTTTTGGCATCAGTATTTGGATTTAATCTAATTCCTACTCTAACTTTTTTCTTTTTTAATTTAGCAATTTTCTCGATTACTTTTATCTCACTATATGACTCAGCGTTTATAAGTAAAATTTTTTTATCAATAGCATAGGATATTTCCTCTGACGTCTTACCAACTCCAGAAAAAACGATTTTTTTTGGATTAATTCCAGCTTTTAGAGATAACACCATTTCACCTTTTGAAACTACATCAGCACCCAGCCCAAACCTTCTTATTTCCCTGATTAAGTTAACATTGGTATTAGATTTTACTGCAAAACATATTAACGGAGAAAATGATTTAAAATTATCCTTAAAATTATTTATATTTTCACTTAATTGTTTATAGGAATAACAATATGTAGGTGTACCAAATTTTTTTGCTATGTTTTGTACACTTATTTTTTCAATAGTTAGTTTTTTATTAATATATTTCATTAAGCAATTTTTGTGAAAAAAGTTTGTATTTTTACTTTTTTAGGATCTTTATACTCCGGGTCTCCTTTTTTTCCACAAGAAGCTATCATGCAAAATAATACTAATGTTAATGTTAATATAATTTTTTTTATCATTTTTGTTTCCTATATTTGACTATCATTTTTTTAATATTAGCAAAAGATGTTCCACCATAAGATATTTTTGAATTTACAGAATTCTCTAAATCAAACACTTTTAATACATTATTTGTAAGCTTTGGTTCAATTTTTTTTAATTCTTCTAATGTTAATTCATTTAGGCGTTTTTTCTTTTTTTCTGCAAAATTAACTATCTCAGCAGTTTTTCTATAAGCTAGTCTAAATGACATTGAATGATTTTTCACTAGATAGTCTGCTAAATCTGTTGCTGTTATGTATCCTTGTTCTGTAAGTTCGAGCATTTTGTATTTATTTGAACTAATATTTTTGAGTACCTCAATAAATATTTTAAGACTGTCTATAAGCACATCATTCGATTTAAAAATAATTTCTTTATCGTCTTGAAGATCTTTAAAATACGATAGAGGCAATCCTTTTAAAATTGTTAACATTGAAAATAAATTTCCATAAGTAGTTCCAGACTTTCCCCTCAAGTATTCTAGGAGATCAGGATTTTTCTTTTGGGGCATTACGGAGGAGCCTGTTACAATCTTATCTGACAAATTTATTAATTTATAACCATCCGAATTCCAGATTATAAGATCTTCAACAATTCTTGAAATATGCATAGAGCAAACAGAAACACAATACAAAAAATCTAAAACAAAGTCTCTGTCTGATACAGTGTCAATTGAATTATTTGTAGGTTTTCTAAAACCAAGTTTCTTTGAAGTATAGTTTCTATCAATATTAAAAGAAGTTCCTGTTAAAGCAACAACACCTAAAGGATTTTCATTTAAATTATCTAAATTATTGAGAAATCTTTTTTTATCTCTATTAAACATTTCAACATATGCCATTAAATAATGCGCAAAAGATACAGCTTGAGCATTCTTTAAATGAGTAAAACCAGGCATAACAGTTTTTACATTTTTCTCTGCCAAATTTAATGTATTTTTTATCACTTCATTTATTGTAGAGTTAATTTCTTTAGTTGCTGATTTCACCCAAATTTTTAAATCAGTAATAACTTGATCATTTCTTGATCGAGCTAAGTGAACATATCCTGCTTCTTCTCCAATAATTTGAAAGAGTCTATTTTCGATATTCATATGAATATCCTCATATTTTTTATTAAATTCAAACTTATTATTGGATATCTCTTTTTCTATTTTATTTAGTCCATAAATAATCTTATTTTTTATTTTGAAAGAAATAATTTTTTGTTTAAATAGCATTTCTACATGAGCTATAGATCCTGCAATGTCTTCTTTATAAAGTCTTTTATCAATATCAAGAGAACTGCCAACTTTCTGAAAAAGTGTAGAAGTGTTTGCCTTAATTCTAGAACCCCATATTGCCTGGTTGTTTTTATTTTTTGTCATGATAATTAATTATACCTTTTAACATGAGATTATTAACAATTTTTATTTTTTTAATATTGAGTTCGTTTGCTGGGAAAGCAGCCGATATAAAAAATCTCATTATTAATAAAGAGCTAAAAAAATATGATAGTTTAACGTTTTTGAATAACAAAAGTAATAAAATAAACTTAAACGATTACAGAGGTAATTTGATAATTTTAAATTTTTGGGCAACTTGGTGTGCCCCCTGTAAAGAGGAAATGCCATCTTTGGACTTATTACAGGTTAATGAAAATTTCGATAATTTATTGATATTTCCAATAAATGTTGGACAAGATAGTAAAGAAAAATCAGAAAAGTTTTTTAAAAATTTAGAAATACAAAATTTGAATATTTATTTTGACTCTCAAATAACATTGGCTAAAAAATTTGGGCTAAGAGGAATACCAACTTCAATTTTCATTAATAAGAATGGGGAGGAATTTGCAAGAATAGTTGGTTCAATTGATTTTGAAGATAAAAAATTTATTGATTGGTTAAAAAAATATAATTAGTCTTTAAAAAAATAGGCGAAACTCACCAAAGCTATAATTGCAATGAATTGTAATAAAACTCTTAATTGCATTAATTTATTAGAATATTTTTTACTCGTTTCTCCACCTTTAAACAATGTTCCAATTCCAAGAATTAGAACAATTCCAACCGCAAGTAAAAGTGCTATTGATAAAACTTTTACAAATATTCCAGAAATCATAAAACTATTGTAGGGTGTTTTAAAAAATAAAAAAACATAAATCATATACTATGACATTTTGTCTAGACTCAAAGATAATTAAACCAGAAAATGACTTAGAAATTAAAAATGCAGTTATATTACTTCATGGTTATGGCGGTGATGGAAACGACATAAGTGTATTATCGCTTAATTGGAAGAGACATTTACCAAATACCATCTTTATATGCCCTAATGGTCATGAGCCATGCACAATAAATCCGTCAGGCTTTCAGTGGTTTGATTTAACAAATGATGACCCAAATTATATATTAGAACAATCTCAAAAAGCAGAGAAGAAATTGAATGAATTTATTGATGAGGTAAAAAATGAATTTAAATTAAAGAACGATAAAGTTTGTTTATCTGGGTTTAGCCAAGGATGTATGATGTCAATTAACTTAGGCTTAACATCTAATCAAGAATATAATTGCATAATTGGCTTTTCTGGAAAAATTATAAATCAAGAAGATTTAAAAAAAAGAAAACGTATTTCAACAGATACATTACTAATTCATGGTGACTCTGATCAAGTTGTTCAACCTAATTTTATGCTAGAAGCAAAAGATTTTTTTGTAAGAAATAACATAAATATTGAAACACATTTAATAAAAAACTGCGACCATAATATTCCTACAGAGGCATCAAGTATAGCATTACAATATCTCTTAAAGAAAATTTAGATGTTTCTTGTTATTGAAATAATTTTTTATTTGAGATAAAAATTTGTTATGAATAATTTTTTTGAAAATGATGTGTCATTAGAAAAATGTCCTGCGTTAGTTCTAAATGCAGATTATCGACCACTAAGTTATTACCCATTATCATTATGGTCATGGCAAGATACTGTGAAATCAGTTTTTCTTGATAGAGTAATAATAGTAAGCAATTATGATAGAGTGGTTAGAAGCCCATCATTTGATATGCAATTGCCAAGTGTTATTGCTTTAAAAGATTATATTGTTCCTCAGTCAAAACCGAGTTTTACAAGGTTTAATGTTTTTCTAAGAGATAAATTTCTTTGTCAATACTGTGGAAGTGGTGATGAACTGACTTTTGATCATTTATTACCAAGATCTAAAGGAGGTGAAACAAACTGGGATAATGTTGTGACAGCTTGCTCAAGTTGCAATGTTAGAAAAGGAGGAAAGTTACTTAAACTTTCTGGAATGAAACTATCACAGTATCCCTATCAACCATCAACAGAAGATTTGCACCGAAATGGTAAAAATTTTCCACCAAATTTTTTGCATAAAAGTTGGATGGACTATTTATATTGGGATGTCGAATTAGAGTCTTAAATCTTTTCAGATATATTAATTGCTATTTTTGATCCAGTTTTGATAACTTTATCCATTAAAGAATATAAACCTTTTTTTGATGCCCCTTCTTCATAAGCAATATCTTTATGCTCAAGTTCATCTTGTCTAAATTTTGTAATTTTTTCTTTTAATTCTTTTTCATCTGGACCAAGTTGGTTAATCTGATTTAAATAATGCTTATCAATTACTTCCTCAACCGAGGCAGTGCATAACATTGCAGCCTTTTTTCCTAAAAGAGTTGAACCAAAGCCTAAACCAACACCCAAAAGATCCCATAAAGGTAAAAATTTTGTAGGTTTAATTTTTCTTTTTTTAATTTCATTTTCAAAAAATTGACAATGCTCTGTTTCGTGAACTTTCATTTCCTCAATTTTTTTCTTTAAATCCTCATTTTTTACGAGTGTGTTTAGAGCTAATAATTGACCCTCATATATTTTTACAGCACCACGTTCCCCCGCATGGTCAACTCTAATGAAATCTTCAACTCTATTATCTGTTTTTCTCATATAGATTATAATTTTTTAACAGCATGATTATAATAAATAAACTAATGATTATATTAATACTTGTTAGAGATAATCCAAAAATCCTAAATGTCACATCCTTGCAGCTCACAGTTTTCTCATTTAATTGTTTTAATAGATCTTCTTTAGTTAAAGTTTCAGAAACATTTTTTATCGTGCATATTGCTGACTCCTCAAAAAAACCTTTTTCAATACCAAAATGATAAATTGAAATAGTTAAAGAAAAGATGAAAGTTAGCACCAATAGTAAAATAAAAAACTTCTCATTTTTCTGATAAATCGAAATAACCATTATTAAAATCATACTTATCCCATAAGGAATTCTCTCTATTAAACATAGATTACAAGGCTGGTGCCCAAGCACGAATTCTATAAAATATGCAGATATTAAAGAAATTAAACTAATTAAGAAAATTAGTTTTAAGTAAAATTTAGCTTGAAATTTATACATGAGATTTAAAAATTAAATAGATTATAAGTGTAATCAGTACAATTAATATACCAATAATCGTAAACCATTTGGAGCCATGATCATTCATAAATTTGGTAAAGATTTCTCCAAATTTATAGGATAAATATGCGATAATAAAAAAACGTAATCCTCTCGAAATAAGGCTTATCAAAATAAAAACTATAAAGTTAAATCCAATTAGACCGCTTGCAATTGTAAAAACCTTATAAGGAAGAGGAGTAAATCCAGCTAAGAAAAGAATACCTAGCCAGGCATAAAAACCCTCACTA
>CACGEC010000022.1 GCA_902572005.1 uncultured Pelagibacteraceae bacterium
TGAAAAATATATAAGTTATTTTAAAGATGTTTCATCAATAACTACTATAGATTTAAAAACCCAGCCAAATTTTATAAATGGCAAAGACTTAAAAGAAAAATTTAAAAATGTGCCAAATGTTCAATATCAACCAAGTATAGAACAGGCTATTAAATCAATAAATTTAAAAGAAGGTGATCTTTTGTTATTTACAGGTTCTTTGTATGGAGCCGCTGAAGTATTAAGTTTGAACTAAATATTTTTTTCTAAAAACTCTTTCATGTTACCTTCTGGAACTCCTCCAACTTTTCTATCTACCTCAACACCTTTTTTATAGATAATTACAGTCGGTACTCCTCTAATTCCTGCGGCACTACCAGTGTTAATCCCACCATCTTCAATGTCAGCATAATAAAAACCAGCTTTATCTTTATATTCAACTGCAAATTTGTCCATGACAGGCTTAAGTGCTTTGCAAGGTCCACACCATGCAGCACTAAATTGTATAACTGATACATCTTCATTTTTAATTTTATTTTCAAAATCTTCGTCTTTAAAATCTATAAGCATATTAATGATATAATTGATTCAAATTTTTTTTCAATGGTCAAAAAAAAAAAAATTCATTTAATTATGCATCTGAATATTTTTGTTCTAAATTCATTACATAATCGTTAATTCCATCTAAAAATTTCAATTTTTCATCCACAGTTTTGAAAGAAAACATTTTATCCTCATTTTCCCTTATTTCATCACACTCTGAATAAAAAGCTGAAACCGTCCACCATTTTTCTTTATTGGTGCTTAAAATTCTAGATGCTATTCTTCTTTTAATTTTCTTATGAATTTCTTTTGGTAAAATTTCTGGAGCTTCATTGTATATGAGGCTATGACCAAAGGTCACTAGTCTATCATCTTTAAACTTATCTAATAAAGATAATCTTTCTTTCCAATCTGAAGAGTGAAACTTTTCAAATAATGGAACATCTTTATTGAATGTATCAAAACCTCCAGAATAGATTGTCTCCTCAGGTTCAGCATCTTCTTGCGATGCTGTTTCCATTTTTTCCTCCGCTGCTTCTTTCAATATATTGCATATATCTTGAGAAAATTTTTCATTAGATTTCATTAATTCTGCTCTTTTATTTAATAAATTTATTCCAATTTTTTTATAAGGATCTACTTTTAAGCCTAAACTTTTATCTAAAATTATTGGAGCTTTGTTGGATTTTATTGTTTTATAAAAACGAGGTGATTTTCTCATTTCTTTTTTTAAATCTTGGTAATTCAGTTTTTGCAATTCTTCAATATTTGCCGATAAATTTACTACTTGCCCCCATTTATAAACTGGATGCATACATGATTTTGGGTGCAATGGAGCAACTAAAAATAAATAATTTTTACCAAAAAAATTTTCATTAATAGTAAACATTTTTTCTTGTTTTATTAAATTTTCAACGACAACTTTACTTTTAGTCTTTAAATATTCATGCCACAAATCAGGTTGTTTATTTTTAAGTAGACCTAAGACTTTAACAGTTAATTCAGTGTCAAAGAGAGCTCCATGGGCTCCTGAAGAGTCAAAGCCATTAAGTCTTGCTAATGACTCTAATTTCATAGATTTATTTCCTTTAGGATTGAGCTCAGTTTTTAGAATATTTTCATTAATAGCAAATGCTGCTTTAATCATGTTTAGTGCATCATGCCTTGAATTACCTTCTGTATTGATAAGATATGGTTTTCTAAGTGATTTAAAGAATTCTCTTCTTAAAATTTCATCATCAAATCCTACAGAACTAAATCCCATAAATGTTGCTGGTGACCATTCGCGAAATTTTTTTTCTACTTGAGCAATCATTTGGTAATGACTTAAATTGCCTTTAGTAATCAAATCAACGTTTGATTTATTGATGCATAAAGCAGTAGCGGATGGAACTCGATCTTGTGGCATTCTACATCTTGCAGTAAATCTTTCTTTTTCATTAAAATTTTCATCTAATAAGATTGCTCCAATCTCAATCATAGTGGCCCAGTCAAGTTGGGCCGAATCTGTCTCAATATCCCAAACTACATAATTCAATTTGCCATCCTTTGTGAATAAAATTGTTCAACTTTTTCTAAAAATTGGTTTTGAAAATCTAATAATCTTTCTCCTTCAACTATAAATCTTTGAAAAATATTATCCTTTGTACATAAAAGGATTGCCACTTGGGTAATATTTGATCCATGGACTTTATTGTGGGCTAATGAATATGCTGCGCACTGAAGATAATAATCGTCAATCCACTCATCTTTTTTTGGTTTGTTGCTTTGTTTAAAATCTATGATCGTTTCTTTATTTTCATAAATACCAATACAATCTGCAGCGCCTGCATATTTTCCTGGGTAATATAAAGTTGCTTCACATCCCCAAATTTCACTTAATTTATCTCTTAATCCGTTTTCTATAATTTGATCTGCCATCATTTTTTCACGAGTGTTGTCTCCAAGTAAATCCATATTTAATTTTCCTAGCAAAAATTTTTCTAAATAATCGTGCATAGAGCTTCCACGACTTGTTGCTTCTCTTGAAATAATTTCAGCTTGTTTATGGCCAACTCTGTTTTTCCATTCAGCTAGTTTTGCTTTTTTTTCATCAGACTCAGTTGCTTTTAAAATTGTTGTAACAGATGGAAGATTTTCCTCATTAACTGAATAATGTCTTGAACCTTGCACGATTGATCTTGTAGATTTAGGATAAATAAATTTATTATTCCACTGCATGTGGTTTCTTATAATCGGTATTTTTGGAAAAAAGAAATTAATTTTTGAGCTGTTTATTTCTTTCAACAAATTTTTCTACATTTTCTGTTTGAACAGCTTTCTCAACCTGCTCGGGATCTTTTATATTTTCTAAAGATCTGCTTATTGATCTTGCATCAGTACCAAACTTATCTACCACACTCATAGCTTCCTCTAATTTTTTTCTAAGTGTAATTATATTATCAAAATGTTTTCCAAATCTGGTAGTGATTGTCTTGAGATGATTATATATTTCTGTAGCTCCTTTTTGAACTTTAAGAGATTGAAAACCCATATGTAAGGATTGCAAATAAGCTGAAAGAGTATTTGGGCCACAAATTACTATTTTGTATTTTTTCATTAATTCTTGGGTTAATAATTCTTTAGTACTTGGATCCTGATATTCGGTTAATTCTTTATAAAGACTTTCTGTAGGTGCATATACTATTGCAAAATCAGTTGTCTTAGGTGGAACAATATATTTTTCCATAACACTTTTTGCTTTAGCCTTGAATGCACTTGCTAATTTTGTTCTGGCATCAGCAACAGCTTTTTTATCATCTGCATCATAAGCATCTGTGATTGCTTTAAATTTTTCTACTGGAAAATGAGAGTCTACTGGAACCAAAATATCTCCTTGTAGCTTGATTGCAAATTCAACATTTTCACTAGTATCTTCTTTCATCTTTACATTTGTCATAAATTGAGATGCTGGCAATAAATCTTTGATTAGTGCATCTAAAGAATACTCAGCAAGAGTTCCGTATTTTTTAACACCTGCTAGAATTTTAGTAATTCCTTCTTGGCTTTGATTAAGTAATTGTACCTGCTGATTAAAATTCCCTACTTTTTCATCCACCTTAGTTAAAGCTTCTGTCATATCTTTAGTAACACCAGTTGAAAGAGCATTGAATGAAGTCGACATTGAGCCTAGAGATGTATTGATTGTAGTATTTAAACTATCTTTTAGTCGAACTATTTCGTTATTTAAATTTGCTATTTCCTCAGCCTCTTTGCTGTCACTCCTTGATTTGGATCTTATATTTAAATACAAAGTTGCTAGAGTTGCTACTAGCAGTAAAATTAAGATAGTTAATAAAATTGTGTCCATGATTCGTAAGTTGTATTATAAGGTTTTTTTATGGAATTATATCTAATTTTAAAAATTATATTTGTAATAGGAGTTTTAGTAGCTCTTTATGCAATATTAAGAAATTTAGATATTATCAAAATAATCCTCGTTTATTTTAGAGATAAATTATTTGGAAAGTAATTGAATTAATTTCTTTAATCCTTTTTTTTTTGAATTTTTCTTTGATGTTAAAATACACGCTTGAGACTTGAGAATTTCACCATCTTTTAAAACTCTCAAATTATTAGCTTTTAAAGTTTCACCTGTTGAACTGATATCAGTGATTAATTCTGCTGATCCTGTAAAAGGATATGCTTCCGTTGCCCCAAGACTTTCTACCAATCTAAATTGAGTGACACCTTTTGAAAATAAAAATTCTCTTGTTAAATTTGGATACTTAGTTGCAACTCTTAATCTTTTTTTCTTTTTATCTCTAAATTCAAAAGCAATTTCCTCAAGATCAGCTATTGTTTGAACATCAATCCAAGGGTCAGGAATAGCAACGACTAAATCAGCTTTTCCAAAACTTAATTTTTTATTTACATTAATTTTCTTTTGAGTGTTAATTTCACTTTCTTTAAATAGATCAAACCCTGAAAAACCAATATCTAAAGAATTATCCCCTAATCTCTCTATAATTTCTCTTGCATGTAAATATAAAATTTTAATATTTTTTTTGTTCTTAATTGAACCAATTAAATCTCTCTCTCCTCTTTCTGAAACAAGGTTAAATTTTTTCTTTTTAAAAATCTTTAAAACGTCTTTTCTTAGTCTACCTTTACTAGGAATTCCTATATTTATCATATTGTCCATGATTAATAATTTAAGTTTAAAGCAGCTCCTACTGCTGAGACTTGATTTTTAGAACCTAGATCAGAGATTAATTGATCGTATCTGCCACCATTAATAATATTCTTAATTTTATTATTTGATTTAATATCAATTTTAAAAACCATTCCTGTGTAATATTCAAGTTGTCTTCCAAAGGAAGTTGAAAAAATTACGTTTAGTTTTGATACTTTTTTACTCAAAATTGGAAAATATTTTTGATCTACTGCCAAATTAATATGGTATTTTTTAAAAAATTTATTTAGTTCTTTAGCAGCTTTATTTATTGGACATTTAATTTTTAAAAACTCTTTAATAATTTTAGATACATTTTTTTCCCTTACTTGCACGTCTTGGGTCTTTAATTTTATTATCAAACCTAATTAAAATTTCTTCGATAGATCTACCTGCTATGATCGATGATTTATCCTCTTTTAGCATTTTTAGATAACGTTTCTTATCAATTTCAACTATAGTTGGGTCTACATCTGAATTTGTCTCTAATCTTTTGAGTAAATCATTAAAATAATCTTCTCTCCAAAAATGTCTACATAATCTTAACTTCCATCTTTTTGGAATATCTAATTTTGATATCAAAAGATTGAAAATTTCTACATTTCCAAGCGTTAGTTTTCCTGAAGAATATTTTAATTTTGTTAAAGAATTTAAAGATGTATTTATAATTTCTTTATCGTCAATTTTTTCATTTTTTGAACCAATAATTTCAAATCCTATTTGATCTCTAATAATAGAGTCTTTTTTATTTTGAGATTTTCTATAAGCCTGACCGCTATAAAATATTTTTTCCTTTCCTTTGAAATTATTCTCTAAATATCTAAGGCATGAAACTATTGTTAAATCAGGACGCAAACACAGCTCATTTCCATTTTGATCACTAAATGAAAAGATAAATTTTCTAAAATTCTCGCCCGATCTTTGTACAATATGATTTGTTTCAACTACCGATGGCAACTCGATATACTTAAATCCTTTAGACTTTACAGATCTAAGGATTTTTTCAGATAAGTTTTTTGATTTCATTTATCAAATTCGATTTTGGAATTGTTTGGCTGTTTTCACCCTTAACGCCTCTAAGATTTTTAATAGTTATAGTATTATCTTTAAATTCATTTTCTCCACAAATGACTGCAATTAGTAATTCACGTTTATTTGCTAATTCTAGCTGCTTTCCCAAATTTTTTTTGATACTTAAAAATACCTCAGCGTTAATATTATTTTCTCTTAATAAATCGACTATCTCATAATAATTCTTCAAAAATTTTTGATCCATTACACAAACTAAAACAGGTTTTTGATTTTCTACTTTAATTTGATCCAGCTGCATTAATGCAAATAGTAATCGATCAACTCCAAAACTAATTCCTGTCCCAGGAACATCAACCCCTCTAAATCTTGAAATAAGTTTGGCATATGAACCTCCTGAACAGACGCTGCCCAACTCTATTTCCTTACCTTTATTATTAGTGACTTTGAAATTTAAGTTAGTTTCAACTATAAAGTCAGAATAATAAGCAAGCCCCCTCACTATAGTAAAATTTGTTTTAACTTGTTTTAAATTTGATCCATATCCAAGAATCTCAAATACATCTTCTAATTCTTTTATTCCTTCTTGAGATAAAGGGTTTTTTAAAGTTTCTTTTAATTCTTTTAAATCTTTTATTTTAAGAAAATTTAGTATTTGTGCTGCTTGATCATCTGATAACTCAGCTCCTTTCGTAATAGCACCACTTTTATCTTTTCTCTCTTTTTTAAGTAAATCTTCAACTCCTTTAAGGCCAAATCCAGGTTTATCAAGTTTATCTACAGCTCTAATAACTTTAGTTTGTTTTTCTTCAGAAATTTTTAATTCATTAATTAAGCCCTGCACTATTTTTCTATTACTTACATTGATGGTAAATTGATCTTTGTTTAATCCACAATCTGATAATGTACTTGATATTAAATTACAAAGCTCTGCATTTGCTTGGGCAGGATTAACATTTCCAACAATATCAAAATCTGCTTGCATAAATTCTCTATATCGACCGTTTCCTGCTTTTTCATTTCTAAATACATTTTGAATTTGATATCGTTTAAAGATTGATGGAAGTTCTTGGTTATTTTGAGCATAAAATCTTGCAAGCGGGCTTGAAAGATCATAACGAAGAGTTATATTTTTGTCTCCATCTTCAAATGAGAATACATCAGACATAGGATTAGCCTCATCTTCTGCCAAAAAAGATCCAATATTTTCTGCAATTTCAAACGAAGGAGTTTCAAGAGCTTCTGCTCCAAATTTAATAAAATTATTCTCAATAGCTTTTAAAAGCTTTTTTTTAAGAAGAACTTTTTTTCCCCAACGATCTTCAAATCCTGAAGGTAATCCAGGAATTAATTTATTTTCTTTGTTCATTTTTTTGGTACCCGGGCTGAGAATCGAACTCAAACTTAAAGTTCCACAAACTTTCGTGCTAACCGTTACACCACCCAGGCATTCCTTGTTTTTATATTATTTTTATGTGGATTAAAATTATATTATAAATAAATAGCCTATAGGCTATGGAAACAGATTCTATGAGAGCTGTTTGAAGTTACTTTAAATGTAATATTTATAATCATGATCAGTCTTTTAGACAAAAATTGAGATTATTCAACCCATAAAAGAAAAGGACGTCTGTCTATAGCTAGAAAAACGTCCTTTATTAAATTTTATTATTAATCTAGTTTTTTTAGATTTACTGCCGATGGGCCTTTGGGACCATCCTCAAGAGTAAATTCTAACTTATCACCCTCATTGAGATATCTCATACCTGCAGCTTTAACAGCACTAGCGTGAACAAAAGCGTCTTTTTCTTTATCTTCTCTTTCTATAAACCCAAAACCCTTTTTACCATTGAACCATTTAACTGTTCCTTTTAATGTACTCATCTTATTTCTTTGTCCTTTTGTTATTTATAATAACTTAAGGTTAATTTCTTTTTGATGAATTTCAAGAGGTTTTGGTGGTGCCTCGGGAAGGATTCGCACCTCCGACACAAGCCTTTTCAGGGCTCTGCTCTACTCCTGAGCTACCGAGGCAAAAAAAGCTAACCCCTAAAGATTATTCTGCCTTTTGTAAGGTCATAAGGTGTCATTTCTACTGTAACATTATCACCTTGCAATACTCTAATTCTGTTCTTTCTCAACTTGCCAGCTGTGTGAGCTGTTACAACATGACCATTTTCTAATTGAACTCTAAACATAGCGTTGGGCAATAAGTCTGTTACTTTTCCCTTAAATTCAAGCAAGTCTTGTTTTGACAAATTTATTTTCTCCTAATTCTTTTTTTTACAGATTGAGCATGTCCTGCTAACCCTTCGTAATTTGCAAGAGTTATAACTGATGGTCCAAGACTTTCAATACCCTTTTTTGATAGGTTTATGTATGAAATTCTTTTATAAAATTCATTCACACTTATACCACTTGAAAATTTAGCCGAACCATTTGTTGGTAGGATGTGATTTGAGCCAACATTATAGTCTGTCATCGCCATAACAGCATATTTTCCCAAACATATAGAACCTGCGTTTTTAATTTTTGAAATATAAGGTTTATAATTATTAATATTAAGCTCTAAATGTTCTGGTGCAATTTTATTTATTACATCGATAATCTTTTTCTTAGAACCTATATTTATCAATATCCCGTTAGTATTCAAACTTTTTCGTGCAATGGATGTTCTGGGGATTTCTTTAAGCTGAGTTTGAATCTCTTGATAAACAAGATCAATTAATTTTTTACTCGAAGAGATTAATATGCATTGGGCTAGAGCATCATGCTCTGCTTGAGCAATTAAGTCACTAGCTATCCACTCAGGATTTGAAAACTTATCACAAACGATTGTAACTTCTGAAGGGCCTGCCGTCATTCCCTCAATCCCTACATCACCAAAAACTTCTTTTTTAGCTGCCGTAACAAATGCATTTCCTGGGCCTACAATTTTATCTACTTTTTTAATTTTTTTTGTACCATAGGCCACTGCGGCTATAGCTGATGGACCACCAATTGAGTATATCTCT
>CACGEC010000023.1 GCA_902572005.1 uncultured Pelagibacteraceae bacterium
GTAAAAGTCTTCTTTCAAATAATAAGATAAAGCCAAAATATAACGAAACATTAGCAATTAGGGGCATCTTAACCAAATCTCCTGAAAACATTGATAATAAAAATATCACTTTATTTTTAGGTTCAGATTTTCATTATGTATTTTATCCAGTTAATCCAAGAGGAGAATTAAATTTCATAGCTATAATGAAACACGAACTCTCATTAGAAGAACAAAAAAATTATAGATTATTTACAGATGATTCATTTATTAAAAAAGTTTTAAAAAAAATTCCTTTAAAAAATAAAGATTTTTTATATGATCTTAAGGAATTAAAAATATTTCCAGTATTTGTTAGTAAAAATTTCCACAAATTGCAAAATAATAATATTCATTTAATTGGAGATGCTTTTTTTGCTATTCCACCATCATTTGCTCAGGGAGCATCACAGTCAATAGAAGGCGCTTATGAATTATTTCAAAGTATTAAAAATAATACAGAAGTTAATTTTTTCAAGAATAGAGCAAATAAAATAAAAATGGTTAACAACAGATCTAAATTTAATCAGTTTGCGTTCCATTTATCTAATCCTTTAACAATTTTTTTTAGAAATATTTTTATGAAAAATTTAGTCAAAAATAAAAAATTCTTGGAATCTTATTTGGGGAAAATTTATAAGAATTAGCTTTTATTTACCAATCTTTGTCTCAAATTATCGATTGGGACAACTGAACCATTTAGATTATAATGCCAAAAGGTCCATCCATTACAACTTTCAGCACCTAAAATTTTAGCAGCTACTTTATGGATTGAACCCTCTGTTTGATCATGTTTGATGCTGCCATCAGCCATGATTTTTGCACTAATTTTCTTTTTATTATCAAAAATAGTAGTACCTGGTTTAATTATTCCCAATTCAACTAATGAGCCAAAAGGTATTCTTGGTTTAGATCTGCCATTCTGGAGGGTATCTAAATAATCATCTTCAATAGTTTTTGTTCTCCTTAGTCTTTGTTCAGCAGCTTTAAAATAGATTTTTTCTTTTTCAATTCCGTAATAATTTCTACCTAATTTTTTAGCAACTGTAGCTGTAGTTCCAGACCCTAAAAAAGGATCTAAAACTAAGTCTTTTTTATTAGATGTGGCTAATAAAATTCTGTGAAGTAGAGCCTCTGGTTTTTGCGTAGAATGAACTTTTTTACCATTTTTTTTTAATCTTTCTGTTCCATTGCAAATAGGCAAGTCCCAATTTGATCTCATTTGAAGATCGTCATTTAAACATTTTAAAGATTGATAGTTGAAAGTGTATTTTGATTTTTCAGATTTTGAAGCCCAAATTAAGGTTTCATGAGCGTTAGTAAAACGAGTTCCTCTAAAGTTTGGCATCGGATTTTTTTTATTCCAAATAACATCATTTAAAATCCAAAAGCCCAAATTTTGAATTGCCGTTCCAACTCTAAATATATTATGATAGCTACCAATTACCCATATTGCTCCGTTTTTTTTTAAAATTCTTTTACATTCACTTAACCAAGCATAAGTAAAATCATCGTATTTTTTAAAACTTTCAAACTGATCCCATTTATCATCCACCGCATTTACTTTAGATCTATCTGGTCTAGTTAATTCGTTTTTTAATTGTAGGTTGTATGGCGGATCTGCAAAAACTAAATCGAAAGATTCATCAGGAATTTTTTTCAATTCCTCTAAACTGTCACCATTGATTAATTTGTTTTTAAAATCTAAATTCATTTGTAAAAATAAATTAGACTCTAAAAAGATTCTTGGGTCAACCTAGGATTGAATTATTTGGATTCAAATTGTGTAGAAATTCTTTAAGATCACTAGATCTAGTGTTTCTACGTGAAACCTATTTTATTTTGTTAATTGGTGAAAAATTTTTCCTATGTTGAATGGTTATTCCTAAATTCTTAATTGCTTTAAGATGTTGTTTTGTTCCGTATCCACAATTTTGATCCCAGTAATAACCTTTAAATTTTTTTCCTAAATTACTTATCATTTTATCACGTGTAACTTTAGCAATTATTGACGCAGCAGAAATCGAAGGGATTTTTTTATCTCCTTTTATGATTGATCTAAGCTTATAATCTTTAATCTCAGGTACTTTATTGCCATCAATTAGGACGAGAGTGGGTTTTCTTTTAAGTTTTTTAACAGCTCTCTTCATAGCCAACATACTTGCTTGAAGGATATTAATTCTTTCAATTTCTTTTACCGAGGCTTTGCCAATAGACCATACGGAATTTTGTTTGATATATTTTGATAAAATTTCCCTTTTTGATTTTGATAAAGCTTTGGAATCTTTCAATAATTTTTTGTTAATAGACTTATTTAAAATAACTGCAGCTGCATAAACTGGCCCAATTAAACTTCCTCTTCCAACTTCATCAACGCCTGCAACAATTTTCATTATATTTTAATTTTGAGCTGCTGGATTTTATCTTTAATTTTTTTTAGATCTTCCCAAGAATACTTCTTGTTTTCAGGAAATCTTATTAAGTATGATGGACTGTAAGTAACTATAAGAGGAATAGTTTTGCTTTTTAAAATGATATCTTTCCATTTTCCTCTTTCATTTGAAATTCTATCATTAGACCCAATAACAGCTTCCATTGCAGTACTACCCATCAAGACTAAAATTTCAGGATTAATAATTGAGATATGTTGTTTAAGAAATATTGAGTATCTCTTTATCTCCTTAGCTGTAGGTTTTCTATCACCAGGGGCTCTGAAGTTAATTGAATATGTTCTGTAAACTTTATCTATATCAATATTGATCGCTAACAGCATCTTTTTGAGTAAGATGCCAATTTCACCTTGGAATGAATGACCAGTTTTATCCTCTAATTCACCTGGCGTTTCTCCAATCAACATTATTGAGCTATCAGTATTACCATCGCCCATTACAAGATTTTTAGAATTTGTTTTTAAATTACAATTTTCGATTGCATTAATTCGCTCCCTGAGTTTCGATAGTTCAGTAGTTTTGTCTACACCTGAATTATTGTGTTTTTCCTCGATAATTTTAAATCTATTTATTGGTTTATTACTGAAAATAAAGTCTGGCTCTATAGCGTCCAAGAATTCTTGAACATATTTGCCATTTTGATTTAAATTCTTTTTAATCATAAAGTGTAAAAATGTTTAAAAAAATTAATTTTTTCTTACTAATATTATTACTTTACCAAAATCCATTGTATTCGAAAAGCACAAGTTTTAATAATTTTAATTCAAAGAACCTCTCAAAATATTTCTCAGGAATTTTAGCATTTGAGAATAAAGACAATTCAAAGGCTCTTGAATTTTTTAATTCATCTAAAATTTTAATTAATAAACATGACCCATATCTTAAACGATATATTCATTCATTGGTTTTGGAAAATAAGATTTCTCAAGCAATTAATATAGTCAAAGGTAATAAAAATAATAGTAACACAAATTTTTTTGATGCATATTTATTATTAATTTTAGATAGCTTGAAAAAAAATGATTTAGATAACGCTAATGTCTATCTTAGAAAAGTCTCTAAACTCGATGATTTAGATAGGTTTCACTTGGCTATAACAGAAAGTTTAAACCAGTATATTCATGTTTTTAAAGAAAAGAAAATTTTAGATGGTAATAAAAATTTTGGTAAATTATCAATTATTACAGAGACTTTTCAAAGGTGTTATTTAGGAGATGAGACAACTGATGAATATTTTTCTAATTTAATAGATGACGAAGATGCTGATTATTCAAGATATATTTATTTTTATTTAAGTTATTTAATTGAAAATAACAGAAAAGATGATGCGCAAAAAATAATCAGCGATTTAGATTCAATCAATACCACATTGTTATTATCTCAGGGAAAAAGTTGGATACAAAATGAAAATGCAGAAAAATTATTAGATGTTTTTTCATGTAAAAACCCAAATGATCTAATTAGTGAGTTTATGTTTTTAATCTCAAATTTATATTCATCACAAGATAACTTTGAAAGATCAAATTTTTATTTAAACTTATCAACTTTTTTAAATCCTAAATTTATATTTAATTTATCTTTAGTAGCCGAAAATCAATATTTTAATGGTGAATATAAAAAAGCTAAAAAAACTTTAAAAAATTTTATAAAAGAGGATAGTTTTTATTACTGGTTTCGAGTAAAGAAAGAAACACAAATTATAGCTAAACAAAGAAATAAAGAAGAATCTTTAAATTATATTACAGCAGAATTTAAAAAAATTTCTCAACCGAACAATAAACAAATATTTGATATAGCTAACTTTTATAAAAATTCAAAAAAATATGAAAAAGCTATAATGTATTACTCAAAGATAATTGATACTTTAAATGTTAATTTGGATATGAAAGCAGATCTTCTTTATAGAAGAGGGGGCAGCTATGAGAGAATTGGTGAGTATGAAAAAGCAGATCAAGATTTGCTTAATGCCTTAAAGATAAGACCGGACGATGCGTATATTTTAAACTATCTTGCTTATTCGTGGCTTGAAAGAGATTATAAAATTAATGAGGCTATCGAAATGCTTGAAAGAGCTTACTCTTATGAAAATGACGATCCATATATTATCGACTCAATCGGGTGGGCCTACTATTTGATAAGAGATTACTCTAAAGCTGAAAATTTCCTTAAAAGAGCAGTTGAACTAATGCCAAATGATCCAATAGTAAATGATCATTACGGTGATATTTTATGGAGATTAGACAGAAAAATTCAAGCAAGATATTTTTGGGGGAATGTGCTTAAGATGGATGATGCCAGCAAAGATATGATAAAAAATATAAACATCAAACTTGTCGAGGGTTTGAAAAAATCTTGATGACCGCAACAAAGATCAAATCATTCGCTAAATTAAACCTAGCATTAAATATTGTCGGAAAAAAATCTTCACTACACAGAATAGAATCCATAGTAGCTTTTGCGTCTCTACATGACGAGATTTTCATAAAAAAAATAAAATCTAAAAAGCATAAAATTATTTTCACTGGAAAATTTTCCAAAGATATTAATAAGGAAAATACAATTTCAAAACTTTTAAAGATTTTAGAAAAAAAAAAATTATTAAGCAATTATAAATTTTACATTAAGATTAATAAAAAAATTCCAAATAAAGCTGGCCTGGGTGGTGGATCAATGAATGCTGCAAGTGTTTTAAAATATCTCACTCAAAAAAAAATTGTCAAACTTAGCAAAAAAGAAATAGAAAAGATTTCAAATTTAATAGGTTCAGACGTTATTTTAGGTCTTAATTTTAAGAATTCTATTTTGAACTCAAATAATCAGATCAGACATTTTACTCATTATAAAAAAATACATGTTCTAATTGTGAAACCAAATTTTGGATGTTCTACTAAATACGTATACTCAAAAGTTAAAGAGTTTTCTAAACCTAAATTTGATGAGCCTAAAAAAAAACTTTTTAATCTTAATTATTTAAAAAAAATGAAAAATTCATTAGAACCAATTGTACTTGAAAAATTCAGTAAATTAAGAGCTATAAAATTCTTTCTAGAAAATTTATCAACTCCTGTCTTTGTAAGAATGACAGGATCAGGATCAGCTATTGTTGCATATTTTCAAACAAAACAAAGATGTTATAAAGCGAAAGAAATGTTTAATAGAAAATTTAAAAATTACTGGTGTATAGCTTCAAAAACTATATAAATTTTATTTTTTGTGTTATACGAATTTAATATTGGGGCGTAGCCAAGCGGTAAGGCACGGGTTTTTGGTACCTGCATCCTAGGTTCGAATCCTAGCGCCCCAGCCAATTATGAGAAAATTTTTAGATAAAATATTTTTTAGATCAAATAATTTAGATCTCATAAGTAAAACAATTAAAGATCTTACGAATAAAACTTCTGCAGATAAAATTTTTAAGGCAATTGACTCTTATTCTTCAGAAAGCGAAGTAAGATATGTTGGTGGCTTTGTAAGGAAAATATTAAATAATGAAAAACCTGATGATATTGATCTAGCCACCAACTTAGAACCTAGCCAAGTATGTGAGAGCTTGAAAAAAAATAATATTGATTATTTTGAGAGTGGTATTGATCATGGGACAATTACTGCAATAATAGACGATAAAAAATTTGAAATTACAACATTAAGAAAAGATATCTCTACAGATGGAAGGCATGCAAAAGTCGATTTTTCAAAAAATTGGAAAGAGGATGCAGCAAGAAGAGATTTCACAATTAATTCGATTTATTCAGATAAAGATGGAAATTTATTTGACCCCTATGAGGGAAAAAAAGATTTACAAAATGGTTTTGTAAATTTTATTGGTAATGCTGATACAAGAATAAAAGAAGATTATCTAAGAATCTTAAGATATTTGAGATTTTTTTTAAATTATTCGAAACAACCACACAATACTAATGTAATCAGATCATTGAAAGTCAACATTGATGGAATATCTAAATTATCAAAAGAAAGATTATTGGATGAACTTAAAAAAATTTGCACATTGGATACGTTGGAAAAATTAGCTAAAGATAAATTAAGTTTAGAATTACTTAATATTATTTTTCCAGAATTAAATTTAAAAATATTTTCAAAATTAAATGAAGACAAAAAAACATTATTAAAAGAAAAGGATTTTATTTTTCTTTTAATGTTAATGATCGTAGATAAAACTGATAATGCAGACTATTTTTTATACAAATTTAACATATCTAAAAAAAATCAAAAAAGAATAAAAGTTGTAGATAATTTTTATAAAGAAAAAATAAATTTAAACTCTTTTTCAATAAATAATATGAATAAAGTTTTTTATTATTCTGGTAAGCAAGCCTGTCTAGACATTTTAGACTATAGAATAATTTTATCAAAAAAAATTGATAAAAATTTAGAGGAATTAAGTAAACATTTTGAAACTATTATCTCACCAGTGATGCCTGTTAGTGCTGATTTTTTGATGAAAAAGTACGAATTGAAAGAAGGTAGAGAACTTGGTCAAAAACTTAAAGAAATTGAGGATGAGTGGGTTAAAAATAATTTTAAAATTTCAGAAAAAGAAGTTGAAAGTATAATTAATAATTAAATATATTTTACATCCTTAATTTCAAAATTTTTTACTCCAGCGGGAGTTTTTATTTCAACTAAATCACCTTTATTTTTTCCAATTAAGCCTTTACCGATAGGTGACTGAAAAAAAATTAATTTTTCTTTCAAATCAGCTTCATCCTTACCAACAATTTTATAATTTATTTTTTCTCCATTATCTAAATTTTCTAAATACACTGTTGAGCCAAAAATCACCTTGCCATCATTATTTAATTTTGTAACATCAATCACATTTGCTCTAGCAATTATATCATTGATCTCTGTTATACGACCTTCGTTGTGAGACTGTTCTTCTTTAGCCGCGTGGTACTCAGCATTTTCTTTTAAATCTCCGTGAGATCTCGCTTCAGCAATAGCAGAAACAATTTCGGGTCTTTTTTTTTCTTTTAAAAAAATCAACTCATCTTTTAATTTGTTTAGACCATTAAGTGTAATTGGTTCTTTATCCATTTTATTTCCATTTTGCTAACGGTGGCATGGACATAAGTATTCCCTCGATATTGCCACCTGTTTGTAATCCAAATTTTGTTCCTCTATCATATAGCAAATTAAATTCGGCATATCTTCCTCTTTTTAAATATTGCTGTTCCTTATCTTTGGCATTCCATTTCTTTTTAATTTTTTTTCTAATTATCTTATTAAAAATTTTCTGAAAAGTCACACCGACATCTCTCACAAATTTAAAATCATTTTTGAAGTTATTTTTTTTGTAATCAAAAAAAATTCCACCAATACCTCTAGGTTCATTCCTATGCGGTAAATAAAAATACTCATCACACCATTTTTTATATTTTTTATAATAATTTTTATTATGACGGTTACACATATTTTTTAAAATTTTGTGAAATTCATTTCTTTCACTTTTGTCAATTTTCGATGGTGTTACATCCATTCCTCCACCAAACCAATCTTGAGTAGTACAAATATATCTTGTATTAAAATGCATCGCCGGAATCAGAGGATTTTTCATATGCATTACAACTGAAACTCCTGAAGCCCAAAACCTAGGATCTTTATGAGCTCCAAGTATGTTTTTTTGGAATTGTTTTGGAAATTTTCCGTAAACCATAGAAAAATTTACACCAACTTTTTCAAATACCTTCCCATTCTGTAATATTCTATATTCACCTCCACCTTCATCTTTTTTAGTATTTCTTCTCCATTTTGTAGATTTGAAATTGGTCGATTTTTTTTCAATTTTTAAAATATCGTCACAAATTGCATCTTGAAGGGTTTTAAACCAATTACTTGTTAAATTTTTTTTTAT
>CACGEC010000024.1 GCA_902572005.1 uncultured Pelagibacteraceae bacterium
AATAAAATCTAAAGGAGGTTTAGTTTACAGTAGCAAGAAACTAGTAATAAATCATTTTGGAGAAAAAGGTTCTTTCGCAGTAAATCCAAATTTAAAACTTGAATATATAAAATTAAGAAACTGGCACTTAATGTGGTCGTCTTTTTATTTTCAAAAAAAATATAATGGTTTTTTATTTTCTTTGATTGTGCATTTTTCCACAATAATAAAGAGTTTTTTAAAATTTTCTTTATTTTTTATTTTCTTTAAAAAAGAAAACTATACTAAACATTTATATAGATTATTAGGTCTCATAAATTCTATAATAGGAAAAAAATCATCTTTTAGAATTTAAGATAATTATGAAAAATTTAATAATAAAAAATAAATTTCTTTATTTCTTTTATAAGATTAAAAAGATTTTTTTTAATTCAAAAAAAAATTACCATTTCGGTGAATTTGGTGAAGATATATTTGTAAGAAGATTTTTTAAGAACAGAGAAAAAGGGTTTTATGTTGATGTTGGATGTTATCATCCAATTAAAGGATCTTTGACTAATTCTCTTTATAAAAAGGGCTGGAATGGTTTAAATATTGATTTGAGCGCAGTATCAATAGATTTATTTAAATTTTCAAGACCTAATGATCATAATATCAATGCAGCCATAACTGACTTTGACGGAAAAACTTCCTACTATGAAAATTCTCCAATCAATCAACAAAATTCTCTAGATGATAATAATGGTATTAAAAAGGAGATTGAAGCTTATAAATTAAACACTCTTTTAGAAAAAATTAAAATTGAAAAAATTGATTATCTTAACATTGATGCAGAGGGAAATGATTATAAAGTTATATCAAATTTTGATTTCATCAAATATAAACCGCAACTAATCTCCATAGAATTTAATTCTTATGACATAGAAAAATTAATTAACTCAAATATTCATAAATGTATGATGGAAAATAATTATAAATTAATATCAAAATTTGGCGTAACTTGTTTTTACAGTAATGAAAAAGATTTTAAAAATATTAATAAGTTGATGAGTATACAAGCTTTAAGCTAGTGACCTGGAAAATCGATCAAACTCTCAACTTTGTAACCTTTTTTTTTAAGATTATCCATTCCCCCTAAGTCAAATAAATTTATTACAAACATAAATGCAGCAATATTTCCATTTGATAATTCAACTAATTTAGCTGATGCTTCTGCAGTACCCCCAGTTGCAATTAAATCATCGATTATCAAAACTTTATCATTTTCAATTATCGAGTCTTTATGAACTTCAATTGTAGCCGTTCCATATTCTAATTCAAAATCAACAGAATGAACTTCTGCAGGCAATTTATTTTTTTTTCTGAACATTATAAAAGGTTTTTTGAGTATATATGAAATTGCTGATGCAAATAAAAATCCCCTCGACTCTATAGCTGCTATCTTATTAAAATCGTATTTTTTCGTTTTTTGAACAATTTGATCAATTGTTTCTGAAAATGCTTTTTCATTTTTAATTAAAGTAGTTATATCCCTAAATAATATACCTTTTTTTGGATAATCAGGGATTGATCTAATAAAATCTTTTAAATTCATAATTGTTATTTATAAAACTATAAATAAATTAATTTTTGAACATGACAATAAATAAATTGGCAATAATAGGTGGAAGTGGCCTTTATGATGTTGAAGAATTCAAAAATAGAGAATTATTGGATTTGAATACACCTTGGGGAAAACCATCAGATCAAATTTTAAAAACTAAATTTAATGGTAAGGAGGTTTATTTTTTACCGAGACATGGAAGAGGGCATTTGATTTCTCCATCAAAAATAAACTTTAGAGCAAATATTGATTCACTTAAGCAGTTAGGAGTTACAGATATTGTATCTGTTTCTGCAGTTGGTTCTTTAAAAGAAGATCTGCCTCCAGGAAAGTTTGTAATTGTTGATCAATTCATAGATCGAACTTTTGCAAGAGAAAAAACATTTTTTGACAATGAGATTGTTGCACACGTTTCTATGGCACACCCTACTTCTAATGGATTGATGAATGCTTGTGAGGATGCAATTAAAAAAGAAAAAATAGAATATCAAAGAGATGGAACATATGTTGTAATGGAAGGTCCACAATTTTCAACATTAGCAGAGTCAAACCTATATAGATCTTGGAATGCAGATGTAATTGGCATGACTAATATGCCAGAAGCAAAATTAGCAAGAGAAGCAGAAATCAGATATGCATCTGTTTCAATGGTAACAGACTATGATTGTTGGCATCCAGATCATGAAAATGTTGATGTTCAGCAAGTTGTAAAAGTTTTATTAGGTAACGCTGCTAAAGCAAAAAATATGATTAAAAACTTAATTGAAAATTTTGAAAATCATATTGATCCAAATGACCCAACTAATAATTGTCTAGATGTGGCGATTATTACTGCTCCAGAAAAAAGAACAAAAGAAACGATTGATAAATTAAAAACTGTTGCTGGTAGAGTTTTAAATAAATGAGAATAGAAGGAAAAGAATATCGTACTATTTGGTTTGAAAATGATATCGTTAAAATAATAGATCAAACAAAACTTCCTCATAAATTTATTATTAAAGATTTAAAAACAGTAAACGATGTAATAAATGCTATTAAAACAATGGAAGTAAGAGGTGCTCCTTTGATAGGAGCTACAGCAGCTTATGGATTAGTCTTAGCTATTATTGAAAATAATGATCAATCATTTTTAAAGAAATCAGCTGAAAATTTAATTAATTCAAGACCTACGGCTATAAATTTAAAGTGGGCTGTCGACAGAATGATGAATAAATTATCAGGCGTTAATAGTGATAAAATTTTAGAATTAGCTCAGAATGAAGCAAAGGAAATTTGTGACGAAGATATAAAGTTTTGTGAAAATATCGGATTAAATGGTCTTAAAATAATTGAGGAAATTTATAATAAGAAAAAAGACACTGTTAATATTTTGACTCATTGTAATGCTGGGTGGTTAGCAACAATTAATTGGGGAACTGCTACTTCTCCAATTTATCATGCACACAAAAAAGGTATACCAGTTCATGTTTGGGCTGATGAGACTAGACCGAGAAACCAAGGAGCTAACCTAACTTCTTATGAATTAAATGAAGAAGGAATTAAAAATACAATAATTGCAGATAATACTGGTGGAATTTTAATGCAAAGAGGTGAAGTCGATATGTGTATTGTTGGAACAGATAGAACTTTATCTAATGGGGATGTTTGTAATAAAGTTGGTACTTATCTCAAAGCACTTGCTGCTCGTGATAATAATATTCCTTTTTATGTTGCTCTTCCAAGTTCAACAATTGATTGGAATATTAAAGATCATAAAGATATCCCTATTGAAGAAAGAAATTCTGAGGAACTATCTCATTTGGAAGGTGTTGATGAGGAAGGAAAAATTAAGAAAATTCAAATATATCCAAAAAAAAGTAAAGCGATGAATTTAGCTTTTGATGTAACACCTGCAAAATATGTAACAGGATTAATTACTGAAAAAGGTGTTTGTGATGCATCAACGGAGGGAATACAGAAGTTATTCAAATGAAAAACTTAGATCAAAGAAATAGTATTATTGAATATTCGTTAAAATTAAATTCTACAAATCTTTCACCACTTAGATCTGGCAACATATCTCTAAGATCTGAAGAAAATGGTACTGATGGTTATTTGATTACTCCTTCTGGAAAAAAATATGAAACATTAAAACCAGAAGATATTGTTTTTATGGGCTTGAATGAAGAGGCAGGAAATAACGACTTAGCCAATAAACCCTCTTCTGAATGGAGATTTCATAGAGATATTTATGTTAATAAACAAAGGGCTCAAGCGATTGTTCATGCGCATTCCCCACACGCAACAGCTGTATCTTCACATGGAAAACCAATACCACCATTTCATTATATGATTGCACTTGCAGGAGGTGAGGACATTAAATGTGCTGATTATGCTACTTTTGGAACAAAAGAGCTTTCCAATAATGTAATTAAAGCTTTAGAAAATAGAAGTGCTTGCTTGATGTCTAATCACGGTCAGGTTGCTTTTGGAAAAAATTTAGATGAAGCTTTTGAACTTGCACAAGAGATAGAAAATATTTGTCATCAATACACTATTGCTCTAAAGTTAGGAAAGCCAAAGATTCTTTCTTTTGAAGAAATGAAGAAAGTTTTAGATAAGGCTCAAAATTATAAAAAAGGGTAAGATGATAAAAGTTGGGGAGCATATTACTTTAGATATAATTGGAACTTCCAAGGAATACGATCCTTCGGTTTATGAGAGAGTTATCAATAAAATTGCCAAAGCTGCAGACGTCACTATCCTTAATATTTCCAAATATAAATTTGAACCTCAAGGATTTACAATTTTAGCTTTACTTGCTGAAAGTCATATAAGCTTTCATACTTTTCCAGAAAAAGGGATTATAAGTTTTGATTTTTTTACATGTGGAAAAATAAGTCCTTCAATAGCTATTGATATTGTAAAAAATGAATTTGATCATAAAAGAATAGTCAAAAAAGAGTTTAATAGAGATACAAGATCACTTTATCATGATATTTACAGTTCGCCGGGACTACAAAAATCATATGTTGTAAATGAGGTTTTAGAAGATTTTAAATCAAAGGTTGGTCAACATATAGAAATTTTAGAATTAGAACAGTTTGGAAAATCTTTATTTATTGATGGGGAAATTCAAGTTGCATCCTCAGATGAGCATTTGTATAGCTCAACCTTTGTGGGAGCTGGCTTAAAATTGAATAACAATAATGATAGAGCTGCAATAATTGGTGGAGGTGACGGAGGCGTTGCAAGGGAATGTATTTCTAAAAAATTTAACTTTGTTGATTGGTATGAACTTGACCCTGAGGTAGTAGAAGTTTGTAATAAACATTTAGGAGATATTGGAAAAAAAGCTACAGAAAAAAATTCTGTAAAATGTGTTTGGGGTGATGCATTCGAAAGCATTAAATCTGTTGGAGATGATGCTTATGATCATATTTTTGTTGATCTGAATGATGATCAATTTTGTATAGATTTGGCAGCGAAAAATATGGACTCGTTGGTAAGAATTTTAAAACCAAAAGGAGTAATTACTGCTCAAGTAGGTAGTCAGGATAAAAAACCCCAACAAGTTGAAAATTGGCTTAACGTTTTTCATCATCACTTTGGAAACACCAAATTATCGAGGGTTTATGTGCCTAGTTTTGATTGTTCCTGGAATTTTTCATCCTCAATAAATCATTAATTTTTTCTTTTTAATATCTCCAATTTGTGAAATACTATTTTTTTATTAAAGGAGAAATAATGAATATATTTAAAAAAACTATTTTTTCAGTTTTACTTTCCTTATTAGTAATAGGAAATGCTAATGCTGACAAAATAAAAATTGGAACAGAAGGCGCTTATCCTCCATGGAACTCAAAAAATGAGGCAGGTAAGTTAATTGGTTTTGAGGTGGAGTTAGCTTATACACTTTGCAGATATATTGGAAAACAATGTGTAATAGTCGAACAAGATTGGGATGGAATGATTCCAGCACTAATCATGAGAAAGTTTGATGCAATAATGGCTGGAATGTCAATTACTGCAGAAAGACAAAAAGCAATTAGTTTTTCTCAAGGTTATGCAGATGAAGTCGCTTCATTAGCAGTAATGAAAGGATCTAGCCTTGAGGGCCTAGATACTCCTGCAGGTATTAATTTAACTAAACCTAATGCTGCAGCGAAAAAAGCATTAAAAACTCTTACAGCTGCTTTAGCAGGAAAAACTGTTTGTGTGCAAACTGCTACAATCCATCAAAACTTTTTAGATTCTGGTGATGTTGGAAAAGTAAATGTAAGAACTTATAAAACTCAAGATGAAGTAAACCTTGATTTAGCATCAGGAAGATGTGATGCTGCACTAGCTGCTGCTGTTGCTTTCAGTGATTACGCAGAAAAATCTGGTAAACCAGTTGTGTTAACTGGACCAACTTTTTCAGGTGGAGCATTTGGTAACGGTGTTGGAGTGGGTATTAGAAAAGATGATACTGCACTTTTAAAAGCTTTTAACAAAGCAATCGATCAAGCAAGAAAGAACGGAGATATTAGTAGAATTGCTACTAAATGGTTCGGTTTCGACGCTTCTATGTAATTAAATTTTAGATTTGGCGACTATAATGTATAGTCGCCAATCTGTATGGAACTTCTAGCATTTGGAGATACTGGTTGGGGTGATGAGCTGTTTTATGCAACCCTAATGACAATTGCTGTATCTATTACAGCGATGATAATTGGTTTTTGTTTTGCAGCAATTTTTACTCCACTTAAACTATCAAAGAATAAATTATTAAATTTCATAGCAAATTCTTACACAACAGTAATAAGAGGTGTTCCAGAATTATTAGTAATTTACCTTTTCTTTTTTGGTGGTACTGGAGCTGTTATGTATGTTGCCTCTATATTTGGTTATAATGAGTATATTGAAATAAATGCATTTATAACGGGCGCTTTTGCAATAGGAATTATTTCTGGAGCTTATTCAACTGAAGTTTTTAGGGGTGCGGTTCAATCAATTGATAAAGGTCAGTTTGAGGCTGCTAATGTTTTGGGTTTAAGTAAATTTGGTAAATTTTTTAAAATTATTCTTCCCCAAACTTTAAGATTGGCTATACCCAATTTAAGCAATGTTTGGCAGATAACTCTTAAAGACACATCTTTAATTTCAGTTACTGGTTTAGTTGAAATTATGAGACAATCATATATTGCAGCTGGATCAACAAGGGATCCATTATTTTTTTACTCATTCGCAGCGGTTTTGTATTTATTGCTTACTTTTGTAAGTATGAAATTAATCAATAAATTAGAAGTTAAATATAGCAGGGGGTATTAATGGATTTCGAATTGATGATTAATAGTTTTCCAAAATTACTTAACGCTGCTGCTATAACTTTAAAACTTTTGTCAGTTTCTTTAATTATAGGTTTGTTTATTGGATTATTATTTGCAATTTTGAGGTTAAACAAAAACATCATAATTAATAAATTTGCATATGGATACTCTTATGTATTTAGAGGCACACCTTTATTAGTTCAAATATTTATTATTTATTTTGGCCTAGGACAAATTGAATATTTACGAACTACATTTTTGTGGGTCATTTTGAAAGAACCATATTGGTGTGCAATTATTGCTTTTGCTCTAAATACTGGAGCCTATACTTCAGAAATTTTGAGATCTGCGTTTCAAACCATCAAACCTGGTATAATAGAGGCTGGACAAAGCTTAGGTATATCAAGCAAAATAATATTCTATAAAATTCAAATTCCAATAGCTATAAGACAATCACTACCAGCATACGGTAATGAAATTATTTTAATGATGAAAGGAACTTCATTAGCGAGCACGGTTACTATAATGGACTTAACAGGTGTTGCAAAATATATAATTTCAACGACTTTTAAACCAATCGAAGTATTTATTGTTGCGGGTGGAATCTACTTATTTATGACCTTTCTAATCCACAATGTGATTAAATTTTTAGAAAAAAAATATAATTTCAATTAAAGCGTAACTAGGTCTAGTTTTTGTTTTCCAAGTCTTTCGTTGCCATCTTTAGTAACCAAATAAGTTTCTCCAAGGTTCATTGCTAATTGATTTTCAGAGTCCATTAATATCATATGCATGAAAAATACATTGCCAGGTTCAATAACATAGGGATTACCAGTATAAAGCATTGGCCAATCCATCCAATTAGGAGAAAAAGTTGATCCTAATGAATAACCACAAGCATTCATACGTGATTTATTATAACCGAGATCATCAAAAGTTTTTGAATGGACATCAAAAACCTCTCCAATTTTGTTACCTGGTTTCAATTTATTTTCACAATTTGTTAAAGCCTCAACACAGGCCTCATGCATTTTGAAATGCTTAGGATCAGCTTTTCCTACAGGAATAGTTCTAAACATTGCTGAATGATAATGTTTATAAGTGCCGGCCCACTCAATGCTTAATTGATCTTGATCTGATAACTCTCTTTTTTCTGCTTGGTATCTACATAAAAGAGCATTGTGACCTGAGCCAATGATATATTCATTAGCTGGGTAGTCTCCACCACCTTCTAAAACTGCCTTTTGCATTTCAGCTAAAATTTTTGCCTCACTTGCACCAGCTTTAGTATACTTCCAAGCTTGGTCTAAAGCATTATCTGCTAGCTCAGCTGCCTTTTTGACAAAAACTATTTCTTCTTTAGATTTTATAACTCTAAGCTTTGTTATTAATTCAGATTGATCTTCAATATTACAATAATTTTCTAAAGATATATTTAATCTTAAGGCATTTCGTCCAGTC
>CACGEC010000025.1 GCA_902572005.1 uncultured Pelagibacteraceae bacterium
TTTCTTTTGATACTATTCCACCTTTTTTTTCTTTTGTAGTTTTCACATGTTTTTTAACCATATTAATATCTTTAATTTTCGCTCTATTATTAGGACGATCAATTTCTATAACTTCACCCTCTTTTTTTTTATCTTTCCCCGATAAAACCCGAACCTTTAATCCTTTTTTAATCATTATAAAACCTCTGGTGCCAATGAAATTATTTTCATTTGCCCTCTATTTCTTAATTCTCTTGTGACTGGTCCAAAAATTCTTGTTCCAACAGGTTCTCCTTTATCATCAACTAATACAGCCGCATTGTTATCAAATCTTACTTTTGAACCATCATCTCTATGAATTCCTTTTTTGACTCTTACTACAACAGCTTTATGCACTGAGCCTTTTTTAACTTTGCCTTTTGGAATAGCTTCTTTCACTGCAATAACTATTGTATCACCAATGCTAGCATATCTTCTTTTAGAACCTCCTAATACCTTGATGCACTCAATTTTTTTTGCGCCTGTATTATCTGCTACCTGCAATTCGGTCTGAACTTGTATCATTATTTTGTATTCTCCATTACTTGAAATTTCTTATTTTTTGAGAATGGTTTACTCTCAATAATTGAAACTTTATCTCCATTCTTAAATTTATTATTCTCATCATGCGCATTATATTTTTTTTTTACTTTAATAACTTTTTTAAGAAGTGGATGAGAATATTTTCTTTCAACCATGACAGTAACTGTTTTATTAGGTTTATCACTCACAACTATTCCTGTTAAAATCTTTTTAGGCATTAATTTTTCCTTTTAGTGAAGTTTTTAATCTTGCTATTGTTTTTCTTGTTTCTCTTATTTTTGCTGGATTAGTAACTTGAGAATTAATTTTTTGAAATCTAAAATTGAACAAATCTTTCTTAAGCTTATCTATATTTTTCAAAGCCTCACTCTTTGATAATTTTTTAATTTCTTGTTTTTTCATTTAAGCAAACCTTTTTATTGTTTTTGTCTTAATTGGTAACTTTGCAGAAGCTTTATAAAGTGCTTCTTTCGCAATTTCCTCTGATACACCGTCAACCTCAAATAAAATTCTACCTGGTTTAACTCTACAAGCATAGTACTCTGGTGAACCTTTCCCTTTACCCATTCGGACTTCAATTGGCTTTTTTGAAACAGGAATATTTGGAAAAATTCGAGTCCAAACCCGCCCTTGTCTTTTCATATGTCTAGTTAAAGCTACTCTTGCAGCTTCAATTTGTTTTCCTGTTACTCTCTCTGGACTGAGTGCTTTCAATGCGTAAGCTCCATAATTTATAAAATTAGCTCTAGATGCAGTGCCATGTATTCTTCCTTTGTGGGCTTTTCTCCATTTTGTTCTAACTGGCTGTAACATTTTATAATTTTCCTTCTTTCGGAGTTATTTTGTTTGTTTCTTGGCTAAATTCTTTGGCAAAAACTTCGCCTTTATAAATCCAAACTTTTATTCCTATTATTCCATAAGTTGTAAGAGCTTCTGCCTCTGCATAATCTATGTCAGCTCTTAAGGTGTGTGATGGTATGCTTCCATCTCTTAACCATTCAGTTCTAGCAATTTCATTTCCACCTAATCTTCCACTAATTGAAACTTTTATTCCTTTTGCTCCAAGTCTCAAACATGATTGCATGGCTCTCTTCATGGCTCTTCGATAAGAAATTCTTTTTACTAATTGTTGAGCTATATTTTCTGCAACTAAATAAGCATTTGTTTCAGGTTTTTTCACCTCTTTAATATTAAGAGTAACTTCATTTGTTGTAAATTTTGACAAGTTATTTTTTATTTTATCTATATCACTTCCTTTTTTTCCAATAACAAAACCTGGCCTTGATGTGTATATTGTTACATAGCATTTGTTAGCTGTTCTCTCTATCATGACTTTAGATACACCCGAGTTTATTACATTTTTTTTTATATATTCCCTAATCTTAAAATCTTCGATTAAATAATTTCCAAAATCTTTTTTTTTTGCATACCAAACAGAATCCCATCCTCTATTGACGCCTAATCTAAAACCTACTGGATTAACTTTTTGTCCCATGACTCTCCATTTTTTTAGTTTCTGATAAAATTATTGTAACACTAGAATAAGGTTTCAAAATTGGTGCTGCTCTGCCTTTTGCTCTAGGTCTAAATCTTTTCATAATAATCTTTTTTCCACAATAAGCCTCTTTAACTATTAGTTTATCGATATCGTATTGAAAATTATTCTCAGCATTTGCTACAGCTGAACTTATAGTTTTTCTTATATCCCTTGTAATTCTTTTTTCTGAAAATTGTAAATCTCTAATTGCAATACCAACTTTTTTTCCAACTATTCCTCTTAAAATTGGGTTAAGTTTTCGGACACTTGATCTAATATTGTTATTAATAGACTTAACTGTCTTTAAATTTGTTTTATCAATTTTCTTTTTTTTATTCATAATTACTTCTTATCCCCAGTTGCAGCTTCTGCTGGTTTTGCTTTTTTATCTGCAGGTGTATGACCAAAAAAAGTCCTTGTAGGTGCAAATTCACCTAACTTATGACCAACCATATCTTCTGAAATTGTAATAGGTATAAATTTTTTTCCATTATAAATTAAAAAACTTACTCCAACAAAATCAGGTATTATTGTTGATTTTCTTGACCAAGTTTTTATAGGTATCTTTTTTGGATCAGTTTTGTATTTATCAACTTTTTTCATTAAACTTTCTTCAACAAAAGGTCCTTTCCATACTGCTCTAGCCATTATTTAGTATCCTTCCTTTTGTTTCTTCTTTTAACAATAAACTTATCAGTTCTCTTATTGTCTCTTGTTTTTAATCCTTTTGCTGACTGACCTGTTGGTGATACTGGATGTCTACCTCCTGCAGTTTTACCTTCACCACCACCATGAGGGTGATCCACTGGATTTTTAACTACACCTCTTGTATGAGGTTTTCTGCCTAGCCATCTTGATCGTCCTGCTTTGCCAATTTTAATATTTTTTTGATCTGGATTACTTAAAACACCAATAGTTGCTAAAGATCTTGAATCTATTTTTCTTACTTCCCCTGAAGCTAACTTAATCAGACTATAATTACCGTCTAATCCACTGATAGTTACAGATGTACCTGCCGATCTGGCTATTTTTCCACCACCACCCGGTTGAATTTCAACATTATGAATATTAATACCAACAGGTATGTCCTGTAACGGCATACAATTACCAATTTTGATTTCTTTTTTAGCACCATTCTCAATCTTATCTCCAACTTTTACTTTCTGAGGAGCTAAATAATAAGCATGTGTATTATCTTCAAATTTAACCAGCATTATGTAGCAAGATCTATTTGGGTCGTACTCTATTCTCTCGATTGTAGCTGGCATATCAAATTTTTTTCTATAAAAATCGACCTGTCTGTACATTTTTTTATGTCCTCCAGCTCTATTTATTGAAGTTATGTGTCCATTATTGTTTCTGCCTTTCATTGCATTTTTAGGAGTAACTAAAGATTTAAAAGGCTTTCCTTTCCACAATCCAGTTCTATCTACAAGTATTGTTCCTCTAGTGGATTTTGTATATGGTTTAAAAGTTTTTAATGCCATTTTATATACCTGTGGTCAGATCAATACTTTGACCTTTTTTTAGAGTTATAATCGCTTTTTTGTAACCGGAGACCTTTACTTTTCTGCCTCTTGTCAATTTTACTCTATTTTGTTTATTTATAATATTTATCTTAGTAACGTTTACTTTGAATATTTTTTCAATATTACTTTTAAGATTTTTTTTATTAGCACCAGAAGGAACTTTAAACACTACTTTATTTTGTTCAGATAAATTTGTAGATTTCTCAGTAAGTAAAGGAGAAATTATCTTATCGTATAAATGTATTTTTTCCATTAAGAGTACCTTTTTTCTAATTCTTTTACAGAACTTTCTGTAAAAACTATTTTTTTAAATTTAACAACATCAAACGCACTAAAATGATTTACATCTGTAACTTTAATGTTTGGGATGTTTCTTATCGATTTTTCAATTTTTTCTTTTGAAGACTTGTCTAGTATTATTAATGAATTAGAGATCTCAAATTTTTTAACAATTACATTCATTTCTTTTGTCTTTTTAATCTCATTACTAAAATCACTAAAAACTAGTAAATCTTTATTTTTAATTTTCTCACTAATTAATGACTTAATGCTATTTTTTTTCTCGCTTTTATTTAATTTTCTTTTTTTGTAAGACAATTCACCTTTTGGACCATGCGCAATACCACCTCCAACAAATATAGGAGCTTTTCTACTTGCGTGTCTTGCATTACCAGTTCCCTTTTGAGCGTAAATTTTTGATGTAGGACCTGATACTTCGTTTTGTTGTTTTGTTTTAGCGTGTCTTCCTTTGTAATTAGCATTTGTTTTATATAAAACGTTACTTACTAATTTATCATTAATTTTTGCAGAAAAAATTTTGTCTAAAACCTCTATTGAAGTTTTTTTTCCATCTAAATTAATTTTTTCAATTTTCATTATTTTTTCTTCTTATCTGGTGTTTTTTTCGCTTCTTCTGCGGCTTTAATCTTTTCACCTACAGTCATTTTCTTAATATTTTTTACAGAACTTTTTACAAGCACTTCCGAATTTTTTGATCCCGGTATCGAGCCTTTAAGGTACAAAAGCTCATTTTCTAAATCTGTTCTAATTATCTCAATATTTTGCATCGTTCTTAATTTATCACCCATGTGACCTGCCATTTTTTTTCCCTTAAAAACTTTACCAGGGTCTTGTCTCTGACCAGTTGAACCATGAGATCTATGTGAAATTGAAACTCCATGTGTTGCTCTTAAACCACCAAAATTATGTCTTTTCATTGCACCTGCAAATCCTTTACCTATCGTTTTCGATCTTGTGTCAACAAATTTAATATCTTTGAAAATTTCAAGACCAAATTCATTTCCTTCTTTAAAGTTTTCAATATTGGCAACTCTATATTCTTTTAATTTCTTTTTTGGCTCTGTATTTTTTTTAGTAAAATAACCTTTCATAGCCTTGGATAATTTAGAATTTTTTATTTTACCATATCCAAGTTGAACAGCTTTATAGCCTCTTTTCTCCTCATCAATAATTTGTATTACTCTTGCCTTTTCCATTTTTAAAACAGTTACTGGTACTAATTGACCTGACTTATAAAATTCTCTAGTCATACCAATTTTTTTTCCGATTAAAGCAATCTCGTTCATATTTAAATCTTTATCTCCACATCAACACCGGACGCTAAATCTAGCTTCATAAGGGCCTCGACTGTTTGTGGTGTGGGTTCAATAATATCAATTAATCTTTTATGAGTTCTTGACTCAAATTGTTCTCTACTTTTCTTATCAATATGAGGAGATCTTAGAACAGTATATCTTTCAATTCGTGTTGGTAATGGTATTGGTCCTTTAATCGTTGCCCCGGTTCTTTTGACTGTATTAACAATTTCTTCAGTAGAAGCATCTAGAATTTTATTATCGTATGCTCTTAGTTTAATTCTAATATTTTGTTTCTCCATTTTAACCTGCAATCTTTTTAGTTACTTCGTCTTGAACATTTTGCGGAACTTTTGAATAATGATCAAAAAACATAGAGTACTGAGCTCTACCTTGAGACATTGATCTTAAATTATTAATATAGCCAAACATATTAGCTAGAGGAACCATTGCAGTAATTACAGTTGCATTTCCTCTTTGTTCTTGCGTACTTATTTGACCTCTTCTGCTATTTAAATCTCCTATAACATCACCCATATAATCTTCAGGTGTAACAACTTCTACTCTCATCACAGGTTCTAATAATTTAAGTCCACCTTTTGTACAAGCTTCTTTAAAACATGCTCTACTCGCTAATTCAAAAGCTAAAACACTTGAATCAACATCGTGATGTAAACCATCTAAAATAGTAACTTTATAATCAATCATAGGGAAACCAGCTAAAATTCCACTATCAGATACAGTTTCAATTCCTTTTTCAACTCCAGGAATAAACTCTTTTGGTATCGCTCCACCTTTGATCTTACTTTCAACATCTCTTCCTTTTCCTGGTTCTTGTGGTTCTACTAACAATTTCACTTTTGCAAATTGACCTGCGCCACCACTCTGTTTTTTGTGTGTGTATTCTACTTCAGAAGATGTTTCTATTGTTTCTCTATACGCAACTTGAGGTGCACCTACATTAGCTTCAACTTTAAATTCTCTTTTCATTCTATCAACAATAATATCTAAATGTAATTCACCCATTCCTTTAATAATTGTTTGGCCTGACTCCTCATCTGATGTTACTCTGAATGACGGGTCTTCTTTTGCTAATCTTCCTAAAGCTTCACCCATTTTTTCTTGGTCAGCTTTAGTTTTTGGCTCAACAGCAATTTCAATAACTGGATCTGGAAATTCCATAGGTTCAAGAAGAACTGCATTTTCTTCATCACACAATGTGTGGCCAGTAATTGTATTTTTTAAACCTGCTAAAGCAACTATATCACCTGCATTTGCCTCTTTAATATCTTCTCTCGAGTTGGCATGCATTAAAAGCATTCTACCAACTCTTTCCTCTTTCTCTTTAGAGGAGTTATATACTGCTGTTCCTGTTTTGATTGTTCCAGAATATATTCTTATAAATGTAAGAGAGCCAACAAAAGGGTCATTTGCAACTTTAAAAGCCAAAGCTGAAAATGGTACACTGTCATCAAACTTCATTTCCATTTCATCTTCACTTCCTAGTTTAGTTCCTTTAATTGATCCAATATCAACTGGGCTTGGCAAGTAGTTTACAACAGCATCCAATAAAGGCTGAACACCTTTGTTTTTAAAAGCAGATCCAGTTAAAACTGGCACAAAGCTAAAATTTAATGTTCCTTTTCTAATACATTTAATCAAATCGTCTTCTTTTATTTCATCTCCATTTAAATATGACTCCATTAGTTTTTCATCCTGTTCAACAGCCATTTCAACTAATTCTGTTCTATATTTTTGTGAAATTTCTTTTAAATCATCTGGAATTTCCTTGTATTCCCATTCTGCTCCAAGCGCCTCGTTTTTCCATACCTGAGCTTTCATTTTAACTAAATCTACAACTCCTGTTAAAGATGCTTCGATGCCTATTGGAACTTGAACAACAAGTGGTTTAGCTCCCAGTCTATCTCTAATCATGTCAACACACCTAAAAAAGTCTGCTCCAGTCCTATCTAATTTATTTACAAAACATATTCTTGGAACTTTATACTTATCAGCCTGCCTCCAAACCGTTTCAGATTGTGGTTCTACACCTGCAACACCATCAAAAACTGCAACTGCACCATCTAAAACTTTTAATGATCTTTCAACCTCAATTGTAAAATCAACGTGTCCTGGTGTATCGATTATATTGATCCTATGGTCTTGCCAAAAACAAGTTGTTGCTGCAGAAGTTATAGTAATACCTCTCTCTTGTTCTTGTTCCATCCAGTCCATTGTTGCTGCGCCATCATGAACTTCACCAATTTTATGACTCTTTCCTGTGTAGTAAAGAACTCTTTCCGTGGTAGTTGTTTTACCAGCATCAATATGTGCCATGATACCAATGTTTCTATATTTATCTAATGTATGAGTTCTAGCCATAAATATTTACCACCTAAAATGTGCAAATGCTTTGTTCGACTCTGCCATTTTATGCACATCCTCTCTTTTTTTTACCGCTGCTCCTTTTTTTTCATAAGCATCGTAAAGTTCATTAAAAATTTTATCAGACATATTTTTATCTTTTCTTTTTCTTGCTGAATCAACTAACCATCTGATTGCCAATGCTTGAGCTCTTTTACTTTTAACTTCAACAGGTACTTGATAAGTAGCACCTCCTACTCTT
>CACGEC010000026.1 GCA_902572005.1 uncultured Pelagibacteraceae bacterium
GAGATTCTTAAGCTCTGTCTCATTTATATCTTCTAAATAATGATTTACCTTAAAAGTACAGGTATAATATGTTTCAACTAAATATTTTGCCATTAGACCCCAATTTCTTAAAATTAATTTGATTAACGATTCAAATTATTTATATACAAATTCAAATTTTAGTCTAATTTAATTTATACAATTTTGAATTGAAACTTTAATAATTTTTAATGTTGACACTTTTTAAAAAAATTTTCATTTGGTGGAATCAATATACGTTTGGAACAAAAATCAAGACAATTTTGTTTGGAAAATTAGTTGGCAAAGATTCCTTTGGCAACAAATATTACGAAAGTAAAAAAGGTAAAAGGTGGGTTATTTATGCAAACGAAATTGATGCGTCCAAAATTCCTGTTGAGTGGTATTCATGGATACATTTCATGCCAAATAAAATAGAAAAAAATCATGAACTGAAAAAATATGCATGGCAAAAACCTCACCAACCAAATTTAACAGGCACATCATCAGCTTATTATCCAAATAAAAACAAAAATGCGACTGAAAAAAAATATAAAAGTTGGAAAGATTAAATTTTTTAAATTTATAAAAATCTTTTTATTCTCCTTATTAATATCACATAATTCATATTCTGATGAAAATTTAGAAGGTGTTTATACAAATATAAAAATTTTAGATAAGATAAGCTCAAAAAATGTATCAATAAAATTAAAAAATGGAGAAGATATAAAATATAAAGATTTGTCAATAAAAAGCATGAAGTGTAAAAATTCGGAATTTGACGATAATCCAGAAATAACAGCTTACATTCAAGTCAAAGACCTCACAAAAAAAAATAACGATGAAGTATTTATTTTTAATGGTTGGATGTTTTCTTCAAGTCCTTCAATAGCACCATTTGATCATCCAGTTTATGATATTTGGCTGGTAGGTTGTAACTAAACTATTTTCTCATTATCAAGCCAACTCACATTAAAATTTGAATCGATAAACTTTTCATGATTTAGTAGCTTTTTATGTAAAGGAATTGTTGTAGTAATACCTTCAATAACGAACTCATCTAAAGATCTATTCATTCTTTGAATAGCTTCAACTCTATTTCTTCCATGACAAATTAGTTTACAGATCATACTGTCATAAAATGGTGTAACTTTATACCCTTGAAAGATTGCTCCATCTACTCTTGTTCTAAACCCAGATGGCTGATGACACATACCAATAGTTCCAGGGGAAGGTTGAAAATTTTTACTTGGATCCTCCGCGTTAATTCTACACTCAATTGCATGACCTCTTGGATTGATATCAGATTGTTCAAGAGCAGTTTCTCCAGAAAATGCTATCCATATTTGCTCTTTAATTATATCTATACCGGTAACCATCTCTGTAACTGGATGTTCGACTTGGACTCTGGTGTTCATTTCTAAAAAATAAAATTTTCCATCTTCATAAATAAATTCTACAGTTCCAGCTCCTTGATATCCGATTTTACTTACCATTTTTACTGTTTTATCAAAAAGGTCTCTTCTTATCTCGTCGTTAAGAACAGGACTTGGAGTTTCTTCAATTAATTTTTGATGCCTTCTTTGTACTGAGCAATCTCTTTCATGCAAATGAACAGTTCTGTTTTTTCCAGCCAAAATTTGTACTTCAATGTGTCTTGGGTTTTGAAAAAATTTTTCTATATAAACTTCATCATTACCGAAATATTTCATTGCTTCAGATTTAGCTGTGGAAAAAAGTGTTTCAAATTCCTCTTCCTTATGAACAATTTTCATTCCCTTTCCTCCTCCACCTCCTGACGCTTTTATTAAAACTGGAAATCCTATTTTTTTACATAAATTTTTTGCCTCTGAAATATTTTTTACACCACCCTCAGAACCTTCAATAACTGGTAGACCGTTTTCCTTTGCAATTTTTTTTGCTTGAATTTTATCTCCCATCATTTTTATGTGTTCAGAGGAAGCTCCAATAAACTTAATTTTATTATCTTCTAACATTTTAGCAAAATTTGCATTTTCGGATAAAAACCCATAACCTGGGTGAACTGCCTCTGCACCCGTTAAATCGACAGCCGACAAAATAGCTGGAATATTTAAATAACTATTAGCCGGTTGATGGGATCCTATACATATACTTTCGTCAGCTAGTTTTACATGCATACTTTCTCTATCAACATCAGAATGTACGGCAACTGTAGAAATCCCCCATTCCTTACATGCTCTTATTACTCTAACTGCAATCTCCCCACGGTTTGCAATTAAGATTTTTTTAAACATTACTCTAAAATGATTATTGTTTGACCAAATTCAACAGGCTGACCATCTTGAACACATATTTCTTTAACCACACCATCAGCAGACGAGGGTACATGATTCATTGTTTTCATTGCTTCGACTATCATTACTGTATCACCTTTTTTAATTTTTTTTCCAACTTCAACGAACTTTTTTGCACCTGGCTCAGGAGCATGATAGGCTGTGCCAATTATAGGTGAGGTAACATGAATACCTAATTTTGATTCATCATTTTGTTTTGGCGACCCCACTGGTTTCACAGAATTACTTATTGGAGTAGTTTGACCTGAATCTGAAATTTTATTTTTAGAAACTTTTATCTTAGTATCTTTTTCTGTATATTCTAATTCTGTAAGATTAAATTCATCTAGATAATCACTTAACTCTTTAATTATTTTTTTGTCTATTTTCATTTTTCTAAAAGCTTTTGCATTGCAATTATGGCTAAAATATAACCGTTACTACCTAAGCCAAAAATACCTCCTGTAACTATGTCACTTATTAGTGATTTTTGTCTAAATTCCTCTCTTTTATAAATATTTGATATGTGTAACTCGATTATAGGTTTTTTAAAGATACTTAAAGCATCACGGATCGCAATAGATGTGTGAGTAAAGGCTGCAGCGTTTATTATAATTCCGTCAAATTTTTTTATAGATTCTTGAATAATATTAACTAATTCTCCTTCTACATTTGATTGAGTAAATTCAATATTTAGACCTAATTCTTTTGATTTATTTATACAATTTTCTTTCAACTCACCAAAAGATATTGATCCATATTGTGATTGTTCTCTCTCACCTAATAGATTAAGATTTGGACCATTGATAATAATAATTTTATTATTCATCCATCTCTTATATACGATGAAAAAAATAAAAAAAATAAAAATTAAATTGAATGGAAAAATAAAGTTAATTCCTGAAAATTCAAAAATTCTGACACTTTTAAACGATTTAAATATACCTATTAAAAAAGTCGCAATTGAATTAAATCAAGAAATATTAGATAAAAAAAAGCTAAATAAGATTAAAATAAAAAATAAAGATAGAATTGAAATAGTTCATTTTATAGGGGGTGGTTAAATTGTTTAAAGATAAAATGCTAATAGCAAAAAAAAGTTTTAATTCCAGATTAATTGTTGGAACTGGAAAATATAAAAGTATGAGTGAATGCGCAAAGGCGATAAAATTATCAGGTGCGGATATTGTTACAGTAGCAGTTAGAAGAGTAAACATTACTGATAAAAAAAAACCATTATTAATGGATTATATTGATCCAAAAAAAATTACATATTTACCAAATACAGCTGGATGTTTTAATTCTAAAGAAGCTTTAAGAACTTTAAGATTAGCCAGAGATATAGGTGGTTGGAAACTAGTAAAACTTGAAGTGCTGGGAGATAAACAAAATTTATTTCCTGAAATGATTGAAACTCTTAAATCAACTGAAATTTTAGCTAAAGAAGGGTTTAAAGTAATGGTTTATTGTAATGATGATCCACTAATGGCAAAGAGGTTAGAAAATTCAGGAGCCTCAGCAATAATGCCTCTAGCTGCACCAATTGGTTCAGGATTAGGAATATTAAATAAAGTAAACATTAAAATTATAAGATCACAAATAAAGTTACCCCTGATAATAGATGCTGGTTTAGGTCAAGCCTCAGATGCAACAATTGCAATGGAATTAGGGTGTGATGGTGTCTTAGTAAATACAGCAATTGCAAAAGCAAAAAAACCATTCGAAATGGCATTAGCATTTAAAAATGCTGTTTTAGCTGGAAGACAATCTTATCTATCGGGACGAATTGAAAAAACATTAATGGGAAAACCATCATCACCAACAAAAGGTATTATCTAGCTTTTTTAAAGAATTTTTTTTTTCGATATGGTTTTTTTTTAAACTTTTTTTTATCTTTCAATTCAATAATGTTTCCTGTTAATTTTTGCTGATCAAGGTTTTTTAATTTTTCAAAATGTTCAATTAATTCTATTGTTTTCTTTGATTTATTTTTAATATCGATAATATATTCAGGAATGATCAAATTATTATCTGTAATTATATCAATTTTCATCTTATTTTTTTTTTCAAAATAAGTTAAATCGTCAATAAAATTTTCCTTAAGAAAATTAGAAATTTTTTCACAAACTTTAAGATCAACGAATTTTGCTTTATTCAAAACTGCTTTTAATTCAACTAACTTAAGAATTTTTTGTGCAAAAGACTCATCAGTAAGATTTACTTTCCACTTTATTGCACTTTCTCGAAGCCTTTGTCTCGACATTTCTAAAAGGCCAAAGTTGCTAATTCTTCCAATTTGGATTCTAGCTCTATCAGATCTGCATTTTTCTTTTAATCTTCTCTCAACTTGCTTTCGATTTCCATAACTTAACATATCAATAAAATCTATTATTATAAGACCAGATAAATCTCTAATTTTAATTTGTCTTGCGATTTCATCTGCTGCCTCTAAGTTAGTATCAAGTGCAGTATTCTCAACATTTTTTTGTTTAATTGAGCTTCCAGAATTTATATCAATAGAGACCAAAGCTTCTGTAGGATTGATCACTAAATAACCACCTGAGCTTAATTTAATTTCAGAGTCAAATATCTGATTAAGTTTTTGTTCTATGCCCTCTTCAATAAACAATGGTGTTTTGCCCCTATACTTCTTAATTTTTTTTGTATGTGAGGGCATCATCATTTTCATGAAATTTTGAGCTTTTTTATAACCCTCATTGCCTTCTACAATAATACTTTTTGTATTCTCGTCATATATATCCCTCAAAGTTCTTTTTATAATTTCACTTTCCTGATGTATTAGAGATGGTGCAATTGAATTGATTGCATTATCTTTAATTTGGTTCCAAGTGTTTATCAAAGTTGTTAAATCATGATTAATTTCATTTTTTGTTTTATTGCTACCAGCAGTTCTGACAATTAGACCCATTTCTTTAGGAATAATTATCTCATTCAAAATTGATCTTATTTTTTTTCTATCTGCTGGATTAAAAATTTTTCTTGAAATACCTCCACCTTTAGGAGTGTTAGGCATTAATACAATGTATTTTCCTGCTATTGATATGAAAGTGCTTAGAGCAGCACCTTTTTGACCCCTCTCATCCTTTATGACTTGAACAAGTATTACTTGGTTTGGTTTAATTACTTCTTGAATTTTATATCTTTTCAACTTTGGTTTTGAAGTTAAATTTTTTTCCTTATCATCAATAATTTCCTTCTCATCAATTTCAGTTTTTTCAATTGGGTCGTTTACCTCTAAATTTCCTTCAGCTAAATTTTCCTCCTCTTTAGCCTCAACCTCTTTAGATAGTTTTTCCCTAACTTTCTCCTCCTCTTCCTTAATTTTATCTAAATCACTTTGAGGTATTTGGTAGTAATCCGATTGAATGTCGTTAAAAGATAAAAATCCGTGTTTATCTCTTCCAAAATCTACAAAAGCAGCTTGAAGAGAAGGTTCAATCCTACTTACTTTCCCAAGGTAAATATTATTTTTAATGAGGTTATTTTTTAAACCTTCGTATTCGTAGTCTTCAATATTATTGTCTGATTTAAGTACAACTCTAGTTTCATTTGGATGCGATGCATCAATATATAAATTTTTTTCCATAATTTGATTTTTAAATGTTTCATTTAGAATAAATGTTTAAATTTTGCGTTTTTCTTATGCCTTATCTTTACCAAATTCCAGTATATAATGGAATCAAAATGCACAAATTTGTAAAAAAAATAGCTTTTATTATTATAAGTTTATTATTGTTATTTTCTTTAACAATTTTTGCAGTTTTATGGTCTTTTTCTAATAATATACCAGATTATAAGTTTTTAAAGAATTATAAGCCACCAGTGTCAAGTAAAGTCTACTCAGGTAATGGTGATCTAGTAGCAGACTTTTCAACTGAAAAAAGAATTTTTGTGCCTTATAGCTCTATACCAAAAAAAGTAATAAATGCCTTTTTATCAGCAGAGGATAAAAATTTTTTTTCACATCCGGGGGTTGATGCCAAAGGGGTAGTAAGAGCTTCAATTAATAATATTAAGAATATTATAACCTCAAAAAGACTAGAGGGGGCATCAACTATCACTCAGCAAGTAGCTAAGAATTTTTTATTATCTAACGAAGTAAGCATAAACAGAAAAATAAAAGAGGCAATTCTTGCTTTTAGAATAGAACGTGCATTATCAAAAGAGAGAATTTTAGAGCTATATCTTAATCAAATTTATTTAGGAAGTGGTGCATACGGTGTTGCTGCTGCAAGCTTGGAATATTTTGATAAATCTATAAAAGAATTAAATTATGAAGAGTCTGCATTATTAGCAGCTTTACCAAAGGCACCTAGTAGATATAATCCATATAGAGATATCGATTTAGCAAAATTTCGAAGAAATTTAGTTTTAAAAAATTTGTTGGATAATGAGTTTATTAATAAAAATGAATATAATGAACTAAAAAAAAAAGAAATTAACTTAAAGAAAAAAAAGAAAATTTTTTTAGAGGATTCACAATATTATATAGAAGATGTAAGAAAAAATATAATTGAAACTTTGACATATGAAAAAGTTTATAAACAAGGATTTAATATCAATACCCCAATAAATTTAGAATTACAAAAAATAGCAACGGAGTCTTTAAGAAATGGATTAATTAAGTATGACAAAAGAAAAGGGTGGAGAGGAGCATTAGAAAATAGAATATATAGTTCCAAATGGTTTGATGGACTAGAAAAATATGATTTAGAAAAATCAATTAACTGGCAACTCTCCATTATAAAAAAGAT
>CACGEC010000027.1 GCA_902572005.1 uncultured Pelagibacteraceae bacterium
GTTTTCTCAGAAATAATCAGTCATAAAAAAATAAAGAATAAAAATATTGATAATTCTATAAAAGGTATAATTTTGTCAGGTGGACCACTCAATGTTTATGAAAAAAAAAGATATTCATTTGATAAAAAGATTATAGAAAATGGAATACCAATTTTAGGGATTTGTTTTGGTCATCAAATTCTTTCAAAGTTAAATGGAGGAAGAGTAAAACAATCAAGACATAGAGAATTTGGTTTAGCAAATATCTTTAAAAAAAAAGAAAGTCTTTTAACTACTGGTCTTTTTAAGAGTGGCAAAAATATTAAAGTATGGATGAGCCATGCCGATCAAGTTTCAAAATTACCAAAAAATTTTGATACAATAGCTTCTACTCAAAATTCAAAATTTGCAATAGTTGAGAACAAAATAAAAAGATTTTATGGTGTTCAATTTCACCCGGAGGTTACCCACACAGAAAAAGGTAAAAAAATTATAAGCAATTTCATTTTTTTGATATGCAAGATAAGAAGAAACTGGTCCTCAAAAGATCAAAAAGTTAAGTTGATTAAAGATATAAAAAAAAGAGTAGGTAATAACAAAGTAATTTGTGCATTATCAGGTGGAGTTGATAGTAGTGTGGTTGCACAGTTATTAAACAAAGCTATTGGTAAAAATTTATATTGCATTTTTGTTAACACAGGTCTTTTAAGAAAAAATGAGGAAAACCAAGTAATAGATACATTTAAAAAAAGACTAAAAATTAACTTAATTTATGTTAATGCTGAAAAAGAATTTCTTAAAAAATTATCAAATATTTCTGACCCTGAAAAAAAAAGAAAAATTATAGGAAATTTGTTCATAAAAATTTTTGAACGTTATGCAAAGAGAATTAAAAAAGTAAAATTTTTGGCTCAAGGGACGCTCTATCCAGATTTAATTGAGAGTAAATCGGTAACTGGCAGCCAAACATCTAAAATTAAATCCCATCATAATGTTGGAGGCCTCCCGAAAAAGATGAAACTTGAATTAGTAGAGCCTCTAAAATTCTTATTTAAAGATGAAGTGCGAAAATTAGGTTTGGAATTAAATTTAAGTAAAGACATAATTTCTAGGCATCCATTTCCAGGACCAGGATTGGCAATAAGAATGCCAGGCGTCATTACAAAAGAAAAAATAGATATTTTAAAAGAGGCGGATTATTTTTTTATAAAGGCTTTAAAAGAGCACAATTTATATCATAAAATCTGGCAAGCTTACGCAGCCCTTCTTCCAGTTAAAACTGTAGGAGTTATGGGAGATAATAGAACCTATGAATATCTATGTTTGTTAAGAGCCATAACCTCAGAAGATGGCATGACAGCAGATTTTTATGAGTTCAAAAAATCTTTTATACAAGAAATCTCAAATAAAATTGTGAATAGCATAAGAGGAATTAATAGAGTAGTTTATGATATAACTTCAAAACCCCCTAGTACTATTGAGCTAGAATAAGATGAATAAAAAGATAAAAAAAATTCTTAATAAAAAAAATAAATCGAAAATAATTTGTTTAACTGCTTATTCAAAAAAGATCGCATCAATTTTAGACAATCATTGTGATCTAGTTTTAGTCGGTGATTCACTTGGATCAGTGCTTTATAACTACAAATCTACAAAAGAAGTAACTTTAGAAACCATGATTAATCATTCAAAAAGTGTAAGATTAGGAGTTCAAAAGTCATTGATGATCGTTGATATGCCTTATAATACATATCGAAACCCAAAAGAGGCATTACGAAATGCAAAAATAGTTAAGAAAAAAACCAAATGTGATGGAGTAAAACTTGAGGGAGGTAAAAAAATAATACCAATAGTAAAAACATTAATCAAAAATAATATACCGGTTATGGGACACGTAGGTATTTTACCCCAAACTGATAAAAAATTTTCATTTAAAGGAAAGAAAATAAAGGAAAGCGAGAGAATTTTAAATGACACTAAACTTTTAGAAAAAGCAGGAGCCTTTTCTATTGTATTAGAATGTATTGAAACAAAATTATCAAAAAAAATAACTGACTATATTAAAATTCCAACTATTGGAATTGGTTCATCTTCAAATTGTGATGGACAAGTATTGGTAATTGACGATTTAATTGGGATGAGTGATAGTAATTTTAAGTTTGTAAAAAAATATGCAGACGTTAGTAAAATTATTGATCGAGCAGTAAAGAAATATAAATTAGAAGTTAAAAGAAAACAATTTCCAGCAGCCAAACATTCTTTTAGAAATTAAAAAATTATCCCATTGTGAAGGGATCCGCCATGGACTTATCTGAAGAATTATACCAAGTTGTCTTAATTCTTGTATATTCTTTGATAGATTCTATCCCTGCTTCTTTTCCATAGCCACTATCTTTTATTCCACCAAAAGGTGCCATTGGAGATATTAATCTGTAAGTGTTAATGAATACGATACCTGCTCTAATACTTTTTGAAACTCTATGAGCTCTTGCAAAATTTGAAGTATAGACTCCTGAAGATAATCCATATTTGTTATCATTCATTTTTTCAATTACCTCATCTTCCTTATCAAATTTCATAACTGATAAAATTGGACCAAATAATTCATTTTCTGCAACAGGAAGATTATGATTTTTACATTCTATAATTGTTGCTGGAAAATAGTAACCTTTGTTTGAAACAGAAGATCTTTTTCCACCACATCTAATCTTTCCACCTTGTTCAATTGTTGCTTTAATATTTTTTTCTATGTTTTCTAATTGTTTAAAACTATTTAAAGGTCCCATCTGAGTATCTTTTTCCATTGGGCCACCTAATTTTATTTTTTCAGCTTTAGAAATTAATTTTTTTAAAAATTCGTCATAAATATTAGATTGTAAATAAAGTCTAGATCCTGCAATGCAACTCTGACCACTTGCTCCAAATATTCCTGCAGTTATTCCATTTAAAGCATTTTCTTGATCAGCATCATCAAATACAACAACTGGACTTTTACCACCAAGTTCCAAACTTACTTGAGATAAATTTTCTGCAGAGTTTTTAACAATATGTTTCGCAGTCTCCGGCCCACCAGTGAATGCTATTCTTTCAACAAGATTGTGCGTAGTTAATGCTTTACCACATGGTTCACCTAAACCAGTAATTATATTAATTACTCCTTTTGGTAATCCAGCTTTATCAATTAATTTTGCAAACTCTAAAAGAGTTACCGGAGCAAGTTCAGAGGCTTTAATTACAACAGTATTTCCCATTGCAAGAGCTGGTGCGAGCTTGACGGCTGTTAATAGCATTTGAGAATTCCAAGGAATAATTGCTGCCACAACACCTATAGGAATTCTTGTCGTTGTAACTTGCATATCTGGTTTATCTATTGGGACAACAGTTCCTTCTACTTTGTCAGCTAAACCTGCAAAGTATTCATAATACTCTGCAATATAATTAGCTTGAGTTTTCGTTTCTCTATAAAGTTTACCAGTATCAATAGTTTCTATTTTCCCAAGATGTTCTGCATTAGCTCTTAGTTGATCAGCAATTAATTTTAAATATTTCGCTCTTTCTCTTGGATGAAGTGTAGACCAATTATTTTCAAAAGCCTTTTGAGCTGATTGAACAGCTTTATCCACATCCTTTTCATTTGCCTCAGGAACAGTTGCCCAAACTTCATTATTTTCAGGATTTAATGTTTCAATTTTTTTTCCAGAGGATGAATCTACCCATTCACCATTAATATACATCTTAAAATCTTGAATTTTTGTCATTTAATTATTAATAAAATTTTTAATTTTGATATTAACATCATCTTCACATTCTATACTACAAAGATGTTTTCCATTTTTAATTTCAATATAAGTAGAATTAACAAGGTCTTTTACTAATTCTTTAGACATTGCTGGAGTAGAGCCAACATCATCTGAACCAGTCATTACTAAAGTTTTTCTATCTATCTTTTTAATGGCCTCAAAATCATCATAGTGATTAGCAAATAATTCATAAGCTTTAAGAAAGTTTTTATGATCCTTCGGTTCTTTGTTTAAGATTTTCATAAACAAATCATAAGTTTTTGGATTATCCTCAAGGTATTTGTCACTAAACCATCTTTTTAAAGCTTGTTTAGATATTGGTTTATTCAATTTTGCTTGATTATATCTATCTAGCACAAGTGATCTCTCTTCATCTGATCTTTTATAAGTAGTGCCAATTAATATAAGTTTTTCCACTTTTTTTTGAAAATGAGATGAAAAATCTAAAGCAATCAAAGAGCCTAAAGAAAAACCTATAAGGTTTATTTTCTCAACTCCCAAATGATCTAAAATTTCTAAAAGTTGATTAGAAAAATCCTTAAGACTAAGTTTGTCTTTATCACATGGTGTTTTTCCGTGTCCTAATAAATCATAAGTTAAAGTTGAATATTCATTAAAGTAATTTGTTTGATAATCCCACATTTGATGATCAAGACCTACTCCATGGATAAATACTATTGGAATAGTGTCTTTTTTATTAAATGAATAATAATTTTGATTTGGATCAAAATTTTGGAACATCAGATTATTTGGGGTCTAATCCCATTTCTTTCATATCCTGATAACGATCTCCAGTTCTAGCATGAGCTCTTCCACTTGAAGCACCACCAATTGCAATTACAATTTCATCATCGAATGGTGCATCATGAATAGTAAATTCATGAGTCAAATAATAGGGTCTCAAACCAGAGTCTGTTTTATGCATCATAGGAATAGATATTTTAGATCCTGCAGGCCCTCTTGTATTTGTAAAACTTAAATACGAGGTACCACCAACAGCATCTCTAAATTTATTTCCAAATCTTAAAGTGTGAATAAAAGCTGATGCATGTTCTATTTCACCATTCAATCCTACAGTACCAGCTTTTCCATAAGCTAAAATTTTTTCAGGTGATCCAATTTCTTTAATTAATTCTGGTACCAATATGTCACCAAGTTTTGGAGCTAAATCTAAAATGATTGGTTTTAAATCTTCCACAAATCCTTGTCCAGTCCAAGGGTTTTTAAAAAACGGCTGCTACTGAAACCATCAAGACTGGTTCTTTGGCATCTTTTCCACCCTCAATAAAAGTTTTATCTACAAATTTTGTAAACTTCCTTAATTCAAGTTTCACTAACTGGCTTTCTCTATATCGTCGTTATCAAAATTAATTTTTGGTATAACTTCATCATTAAACAGTTTTATACTTCTCATACAAGCTTTGTGATCAATTCCAGGAAAGTTTGACCAAACTTGCAAGTTTTGTAAATTTAATTCTGATTTTAATTCATTGATTTTGTTAACTACATACTCAGGAGTGCCAAATAATAGATTTCTTTTATGTAAGAAATCATAATTAAGAAGATCTAATTTATGTTTTGTCTCTGGTAATTCTTCACCTGGATCCATATGATTTCCTAAGCCTCTCCAATGGCAAACCCATCTCATATAATTTATAATGTGTTCTCCAGCTAATTTTTCTGCTTCTTCCATAGTTTCTGCAACAAACATATCTCTAACTAAAGAAATTCCTTCTCCTAATGGAACATCTCTATTTTCAGCTTTTGATTTAGCATCTCTATATATCTCAAATCTTTTCTTTAAAGCTTTTACAGTTGGTATCCACATTATAGTATTAAGACCATTTTGCGCTGCCCATTCAATTGATCTTGCACCATCTACTACCTGCCAAATTGGAGGATGAGGCGCTTGTTTTGGTTTTGGAACAATACTTATTTTTTTAATTTCATTTGTTTTTGTATCTAAAAATTTTTCACTTGGTGGACTCATGTCATGTTGCCAAACAAAATTTGGTGATGGATAAGTATAAAATTCTCCTTTGTGACTAAAAAATTCCTCAGTCCAAGCTTTTTTCATTATTGTAAGAGTTTCATCAAACAATCTAAAGTTTTTAGCCTGATCTTTAAGATCAGCCTCTTTATTCATATTAATTGCTTCTCTTCCATAAATACCTCTACCAATCCCAACTTCAACTCTTCCATTGGATAATTGATCTAATAAAGCGATGTCCTCTGCTAATCTTATTGGGTTATGGAAAGTGATAACATTACAAGCTTGGCCTATTCTTATTTGTTTAGTTCTTGCAGCGGCATCAACACCCATCATTAAAGGGTTTGTGCAAGACTCCATTCCTTCATGATTGAAGTGATGTTCGGTATACCAAATAGAGTTCCAGTTGTTTTCATCACAGTAAGTTGTGATCTCTTTGGTTTCATCTAATAATTGATTGTAGGGTTTGTGATCCCAGTTTGTGGTATTGCAAAAGTAACCAAATTTCATTCTAACCTCCTTAAATAATTAAATCTAAGACGATTGATCCCACTTTCGTATTTTGTAAATATCGACGAGTTATGTATCGCTCAAACAAGACTGTAATTTAACTAGACTATTTAATCAATATATATTTAATCAAGCTTTAAATGAAATTAACTAAGATAGAACCAAAATATCTAAAAAAGCATAATCCGAGGGTAGGGTTAATTACATTGGCTAGTGATTTTAGAATCGAAAAAGATTTTAATAATGTAATTTATGGTAAAGACATAGATTTATACTGCAATAGAATTAAATGTTATAATCCTTTAACGAATGAAACATTAAAAAAAATGGCAGATGATATTCCAAAAGTTATTGAGGATATTTTGCCAGATCAAAAATTAGATTGTGTTGCTTATGGATGCACCTCAGGAACAATTGCTGCAGGGTATAAATCAATTCATGAGAAAGTTAATTTAGCAAAACCAAATACTAAAGTTACCACACCAATAACATCAGCAATAAATGCACTCAAAAGTTTAAAAATAAAAAGATTGTCAATTTTTACTCC
>CACGEC010000028.1 GCA_902572005.1 uncultured Pelagibacteraceae bacterium
TTCCCATTTTAGCAACAACTTCCTCAAAATACTTTGCGGTATCAATATCTGAAACTAAAATATTAGCTTCATAAGAAGTCAGTTTAAACTCATCAATGAACCTTTTCTTTTTATCATCTGGCAATTCTGGAATGTCGGTTTTTATTTTATTCACAAAATCATCAGAGACTTCTAATGGTAACAAATCTGGATCTGGAAAATATCTATAATCATGGGCATCTTCTTTTGATCTCATAGATCTTGTTTCATTTTTTTTTGTATCAAATAATCTTGTTTCTTGATCAATTGATTTACCCTCTTCAATCAAATCTACTTGTCTGTTAGCCTCATATTCAATTGCCATTTGCATAAATTTAATAGAATTCACATTTTTAATTTCACATCTTGTTCCAAATTCTTTTGAACCTTTTGTTCTTACAGAAACGTTAACATCTGCTCTTAATGATCCTTCTTGCATATTTCCATCACATGTACCTAGATATCTCATAATTGATCTCAATTTTTTAATATACACACTAACTTCATCTGGAGATCTAAGGTCTGGTTTGCTGACAATTTCCATTAAGGCAACACCAGATCTATTGAGATCTACGAATGTATTCTGTGGATCAAGGTCATGAATACTTTTTCCCGCATCTTGCTCTAAATGTAATCTTTCAATACCAACTTCTTTTTGACCGTTTGGCATATCCAAAATTACTTTGCCTTCGCCTACTATTGGATCTTTAAATTGAGAAATTTGATATCCTTGAGGTAAATCTGCATAAAAATAATTTTTTCTGTCAAATACTGAACGTTTATTAATTTTTGCATTAAGACCAATACCAGTTTTGATTGCCTGTTTTACACAAAATTCATTTATCACTGGTAACATTCCAGGAAATGCAGCATCAACTAAACTTACTTGGGTGTTAGGCTCAGCTCCAAATTTAGTAGCAGATGTTGAAAATAGTTTTGAATTTGAAGTCACTTGTGCATGAACTTCTAATCCAATGACAACTTCATATTGATTATCTTTTCTATTAATTAGATATTCTGATTTATCTTTGCTCATTTAATCCACCAATCAGTTATCTTATTCTTAAAATTAATCTTTTCTTCCATTGCATAAGCAATATTTAATATATTTTGTTCATCAAATGCCTTTCCAATTATTTGTAAACCAAGTGGATACCCCTTAGCATCATGACCCGCTGGAATAGATATTCCAGGTAAACCTGCTAAATTAACTGGTACAGTAAATATGTCATTTAAATACATTGAAACTGGATCATCCTTTTTCTCTCCAATTTTAAATGCAGAACTTGGTGTTGAAGGGGTTAATATTGCATCAACTTTTTTGTATGCTTCATCAAAATCATTTTTAATTAACTTTCTTACTTTTTGAGCTTTAAGATAATAGGCATCATAATAACCTGAAGATAAAACATAAGTTCCAATCATAATTCTTCTTTGAACTTCAGCACCAAAACCTTCTGATCTTGTTTTTTCATACATGTCTATAAGATTTTCTCCTTTGGCTCTAAAACCATATTTAACACCATCATATCTTGCTAAATTTGATGAAGCTTCCGCTGGAGCTACAATATAATAAGTGGGTAACGCATAGCTTGTGTGGGGAAGTGATATGTTAACTATCTCAGCTCCACAATCTTTTGCATATTCAATACCTTTTTGCCAAAGATCTTCAATTTCTTTTGGCATACCTTCAACTCTATATTCTTTTGGTATTCCAATTTTTTTACCTTTAATATTATTTGTTAATTTTTTACTATAATCATCTCTTTTAAAATCAATAGAGGTAGAATCTTTTGGATCATATGTACTAATTACTTCTTGAAGTAAGGCACAATCTTTTACATTTTGTGCCATAGGACCTGCTTGATCCAAAGATGATGCAAAAGCAACTATTCCATATCGTGAACAACTTCCATAAGTTGGTTTTAAACCTACAGTACCAGTGAATGATGCTGGCTGTCTAATTGATCCACCAGTATCAGTTCCAATAGTAATTGGAGTTAATTGACCAGCCACAGCAGAAGCTGACCCACCAGAAGATCCTCCAGGGACTAAATCTTTATCAATTGGATTTTGTACATTGCCAAAAAAACTTGTCTCATTAGAAGATCCCATTGCAAATTCATCACAGTTTAATTTTCCAAGAAGTATAGCTCCTTCGTTCCAAATGTTTTGTGTAACAGTAGACTCATAGGTGGGGATAAAATTATTTAAAATTTTACTTCCAGCAGTTGTACGGATATTTTTCGTACAAAATAAGTCTTTAACAGCCATTGGTATACCGGGTAACTTTAAATTTAGATTTGGCTTTTGATCAAATTTTTGAGCTTTTTCAATTGCAGATGAATAATCTTCTGTAATGTACGCATTCAACTCTTTTGATTTTTCAGATCTATTAATAAATGCTTTTGTAACTTCTTCTGAAGATAATTTTTTATCTTTAATATTTTGGACTAATTCAGAAAGAGATTGTTTAGTAATGTCAGACATTATTCTATAACCTTTGGAACAACAAAATAATCCTCATTATCTTGAGGAGAATTTTTAATTATTTGTTCTCTAATATCTTTACTTTGAACCTCATCTGATCTTAGTTTAAGAGTTGTTTCAGCTACTGAAGTGAGAGGTTCAACATTTTCTGTTTTTAATTCATTGAGTTTTTCTATAAATTTAAAAATTGAATTTAAATCATCAGCTAATTTCTCAGCTTTTTGTTCATCCACTGATATTCTTGATAATTTTGATATATGTTTTATAGTTTTAAGATCTATGCTCATATGATATTTTAATATCACGCAAACTATCACTTAAGTTTAAAATATACAATATGATCACCTTAGAGGAATTTAAAAAAAAACAGTTAGATAAATGTAGATTAATAGGTTTAGATCTTGGTTCAAAAAGAATAGGTGTGTCTATTTGTGATGAAAAACAATTAATTGCGACACCTTTAAAAACTATCAACAGATCTAGTTCTAAAGAGCTTATAAATGAGCTTAAAAATATAATTGAAGAAAATAATATAAAAGGAATCATTATAGGAAATCCACTTAATATGGATGGATCTTCTGGTAGGTCTGCTCAGTCTGCTAAGGATACCTCCAACAATATTGAGATGAATATTAATTTACCAGTTTGTTTATGGGATGAAAGGTTATCTACAGTAGGAGCTTTCAATTTATCAAGTCAATTAGATATTAATGTGAGTAAAAGAGAAAAAAAAATAGACGAAAATGCTGCTGCTTTTATATTACAAGGTGCAATAGATTTTCTCAATAATTAATACTTGCTATTATAGACCTTTATAGTTATAGAGTTGGTTTTAATGGCAATCAAAACAAATAAAGCTATTAAAATTTCCCAAAAACATCTGTTAGGTATCCAAGATTTATCAATAAATGATGTCAATTTAATATTGGATGAAGCTCATGCTTTTATAAAAGTAAATCAAAGTAAAAACAAAAAAGTTGATGTTCTAAGAGGAAAAACTCAAATTAATTTATTTTTTGAACCCTCTACAAGAACACAAAGTTCATTTGAATTAGCTGGAAAAAGACTTGGAGCTGATGTGATGTCAATGAATATTAGTAATTCTGCTATTAAAAAAGGTGAAACATTAATTGATACCGCAATGACATTAAATGCAATGCATCCTGATATTATTGTTGTTAGACATCAAGACTCTGGTGCATGTAATTTGCTTTCTCAAAAAGTTAATTGTGCAGTTTTGAATGCTGGAGATGGTAGAAGAGAACATCCAACACAAGCTCTATTAGATGCTTTAACAATTATAAATCGAAAAGAAAAAATTGAAGGACTTAAAATTGCAATTTGTGGCGACATACTTCACTCTCGTGTAGCAAGATCTAATATTTATTTACTAAACATGTTGGGTGCAGAAGTAAATATTATAGCCCCAACAAATTTAATGCCAAAAGAAATAGATAAATTTGGTGTGAACACTTTTACTGATATGAAAAAAGGTTTAAAAGATTGTGATATTGTTATGATGTTGAGATTACAAAATGAAAGAATGACAAGCTCTTATCTTTCCTCAAACAGAGAATATTATGAATACTACGGTTTAACTCCTGACAAATTGGAACATGCAAAGCCAGATGCACTAATAATGCACCCAGGACCAATGAACAGAGGAATTGAAATTGATACTATGTTGGCTGACGATATTAATAAAAGTGTAATTAAGGAACAAGTTGAACTTGGTGTAGCGGTTCGTATGGCTTGTTTAAAAATATTTTGTATATAAATGAAAAAACAGTACTTTATAAATGCTCATATAATTGATCCGCATAACTCAATAAATGAAGTTGGTGGTCTGATTATTGATGAAGATGGAAAAATTGAAGCGGTAGGAAAAAAAGTAAATACTAATAATCTTCCTACTAGAGAAAAACCAATCGATTTACAAGGTAAACATATTTTTCCAGGTATAGTTGATATGCGAGTTTTTGTTGGTGAACCTGGTTACGAATACAAAGAAAACTTTAGAACTTTAAGTAATGCAGCTTTAGCTGGTGGAGTTACTTCAGTTGTAACAATGCCAAATACAGACCCAATTATAGACAATGTATCTATAGTTGATTTTTTAAAAAGAAGAGGAAGAGACAAGTCTAAAATTAATATTTTTCCTTGCGCTTCTCTAACCAAAAATATTGAGGGCACTAACATGACGGAGTTTGGATTGTTGCAAAAAAAAGGGATTATAGCTTTTACAGATGGAGTAAAAACAATTCAAAATCCCAGACTGATGTCAAGAATTATGAATTCTGCCAAAGATCTTGGTTGCTTAATAATGCAACACGCTGAGGATTTTGAACTTGCTAAAAATGGAATGATTAATTCAGGAATTATAGCTTCAAAATTAGGCCTATCCGGAATACCTGAAATAGCCGAAAGAATTTTAATAGAGAGAGATTTGACTTTATTGGAGAAAGTTAAATGCAGATATCATATTTCCCAACTATCCTCACAAAAATCAATTGAAGTAATTAAACAAAGAAAAGAAGTGGTAAAATTTACCTCTGGAGTTTCTATTAATAATTTGTCTTTAAATGAAAATGACATTGGAGACTTTAGAACTTTTTTAAAATTATCTCCTCCTCTAAGAAGAGAAGAGGATAGATTAGCTCTAGTTCAAGGTTTAAAAGATGAATTAATTGATGTAATTGTATCAGATCACAAACCAGAGGATGAAGAGTCTAAAAGATTAACTTTTTCTCAAGCTGCAACAGGAGCTTCTGGAATTGAAACTCTTCTTGCATTGAGCTTGGAACTTTATCATAATGGATCTCTTAAATTAGAAACAATCATAAAAGCTTTAACATCTAAACCAGCAAAAATACTCAAAATTAACAAAGGTAATCTCTCAATTGGAAATGATGCTGATTTATGTATTGTAGATATAAATAAACCTTGGATTGTAAAAAAAGAAAAATTAGTTTCAAAATCTAAAAATACTTCTATTGAAGATAAAAAACTTCAAGGAAAAGTTATAAATACATTTGTGAAAGGTAAGGAATTATTTAAGTTATAATATGGACATATTATTTGTAGGTATAAGCTGTTACCTTTTAGGTTCAATTCCATTTGGTTTCATTTTCACAAAAATTTTTTTAAAAAAAGATGTTAGAGATATTGGATCTGGAAATATTGGTGCTACGAATGTTTTAAGAACTGGAAATAAATTTATTGGATATGCAACATTATTTTTTGATATTGTAAAAGCCGTCATACCAGTTCTTTATATTAAGTTTAATTTTCCAGAATTTGTTTATATTGCATCACTGTGTGCTTTTTTAGGACATGTTTTTCCTGTCTGGCTAAAGTTTAAAGGTGGAAAAGGTGTAGCAACCTATGTAGGAATTTTATTTGCCATTAATGTTTACTTTGGGCTAATCTTTGTGGCTTCTTGGTTAGTAACATTCGGTCTCTCAAAATTCTCATCTTTATCATCATTGATTGCCTCTATCTCTATTCCAATATATTTATTAATTTTAACTCAATTTGATCAGGTGATTTTTTTTACCATCATGTTTATTTTAATATTTTTTACACATAGAGAAAATATTAAAAGATTGAAAAATAAAGAAGAAACTAAGACAAAAATTTATTAATTTGACTATCTAACTCTTTTGAGTAGTTTGTAGATTATGAATTTAGTCATTGTAGAAAGTCCTGCTAAAGCTAAGACAATTAATAAATATCTGGGTGACAAATATAAAGTTTTAGCCAGTTATGGTCATATTAGAGATCTGCCCTCTAAAAATGGATCAGTTGATCCAGACAAAGATTTTAAAATGGAATGGGAGGTTGATAGTTTTTCAAAAAAATATCTTAAAGAAATTACTGATGCTGCAAAAGACTCATCAAAAATTATATTAGCAACTGACCCAGATCGTGAGGGTGAAGCAATAGCATGGCATGTAAAAGAATATTTAAATGAAAAAAAACTTTTAAAAGACAAAGAAATTGAACGAGTAGTTTTCAATGAAATTACAAAGAAAGCAGTAATTCATGGAATTGAAAATCCTAGACAGATAGAACCATTATTAGTTGATGCATATATGGCTAGAAGAGCTTTAGATTATTTAGTGGGTTTTAATATATCACCAATACTTTGGACAAAATTACCAGGATCTAAATCTGCCGGAAGAGTTCAATCGGTAGCTTTAAAGTTAATCACTGAACGAGAACATGAAATTGAATCTTTCAAACCTGAAGAATTTTGGACTTTAAGTGTAAAATTTGCTGATAATAACAATCAAAG
>CACGEC010000029.1 GCA_902572005.1 uncultured Pelagibacteraceae bacterium
GAGGACCAAAACTTGTCTCCTTACGCTTGGTCAAAAGCAAAAAATATTGAATTAATCAAAAATTACAGTAAGTGGTTTGGGCTTAAATACGAACTAGTTTATTTTTTTAACGTATACGGTCCTGGACAGATTTTAAAAACAAATATGTCTGCAGTTATCGGAATTTTTGAAACACAGTACAAAAACAAAATACCTTTAACGGTCGTTAAACCTGGTACACAAAAGCGAGATTTTACTCATGTATATGATATCGTTAATGGATGTTATTTAGCTTGGAAAAAAGGTCGCCAGTCAGATTATATGCTAGGAACGTATAAACAATACTCTATAATTCAAGTAGCTAGAATGTTTAAAAGTAAGATTAATTTTTTAAGATCAAGAAAGGGAGAGAGATTTAGGTCTTTTATCCCAAATAATAATGCTAAAAAACATTTAAACTTTAAGTCAACTATAGATATTAAAGATTATATAAATGAATTTTTAAGTAAAAATATATGAAAATTTATTATGGAAAAGCAGTTTATAATCACAAAGAAATAAATGCGGCGATAAATGTTTTAAAAAGAAAATCTCTTACATTAATTGATGGTCCATCCGTAAAAGAGTTGGAATTAAAAATAGCAAAACTTTTTGGTAAGAAATTTGGTCTAATGGTCAATTCTGGATCATCAGCAAATTTGTTAGCTTTATCCTCATTAAATCTAAAAAAAGGCTCAGAAATAATTACGCCGACGTTAACTTTTTCAACAACAGTAGCTCCAATTTATCAATTAGGTTTAGTCCCACATTTTTTAGATGTAGATAAATCATCATTTGTCTCGAGAATAGATCAAATAGAAAAATGCATTAACAAAAGAACTTCGGCTATCATGATTCCTAATTTGTTAGGTAATGTACCTAATTGGAAAAAGATACATAAAATTGCAAAAAAATATAATCTAAAAGTTATTGAAGATTCAGCTGATACTATAGGATATACCTTTCAAAATAAAAATTTTGGAAAATTTTCTGACGTAACTACTAATAGTATGTATGCTTCGCATATAATTACAGGAGCAGGTTTTGGTGGAATAGTTTGTTTTAATGATAAAAAATTATACGATCATGCTAAATTATTAAGAGGGTGGGGAAGATCTTCTGCTGTATTTAATGAATCAGAAGGTATTAAAGCTAGATTTAGCAAAAAAGTTGACGGAATACCTTATGATGGCAAATATATATTTTCTGAAATGGGTTATAACTTTTTACCCTCTGAAATATCTGCAGCTTTTGCTTTAGAACAACTAAAAAAACTAAAAAAAAACATTAATACTAGAAGAAAAAATTTTGAAAAAATTAATAGATACTTTAAAAAATACGAAAATTTATTTATTTTACCTACTCAATTTAAATACCTCAAAACAGGATGGCTAGCATATCCTTTAATTATAAGAAAACCTAATTTGATTAAAAGATCTTTGCTACAAATATTTCTTGAAAAAAATAATATTCAAACACGAACAATTTTTACCGGAAATATATTAAGACAACCCATTATGAAAAAGAAAAAGTATAAAAAATGTAAAGACTCGCACATTAACAGTGACAACATAATGAAGAATGGTTTATTAATAGGGTGTCATCATGGATTAAGTCAAAAAGATATTGAATTCATGTTGTCAAAATTTGATAAATTTTTATTAAATTATAGGATTAATTAGTAGTTAATTTTAACCTTATTTCAAAATTTTTATTTTTAAGATTATTAAAAAAATCTTAAATTTTTTTAAATCTTCTAAAGTTGCATCCCATTTTATAACTTTATTTTATTTAGCGCGTTATTTTTGAATATATTTGCTTCTCTGATATATCTTCTAACCATTTGTGTTGATTTATGGCCCGTCATCGCCATTATACTTCTTTCATCCGCACCAGACTCTGCTGCCACCGTTGCAAAACCAGACCTTAAACTATGACCAGCAAAATTTTTATTTTCAATGCCAGCTAATTTTAAGTATTCTTTCATTAACAAAACTACAGATTGGTCTGTTAATCTATTTTCTGTTAAATATGATCCTTTAGAAAATCTTCTAAAAATAGGTCCAGATTTTATTTTAGAAATTTGTAACCAATTTTTAAGATTAGCCACGGGACAATAATTTTCATTAGTAAAGTAGGGCAGTCCTTTGATCATTCCCTCTCCAAATTGATCAGTTTTAGACCTTCTGATGGAGATTTTGAGACCCTCAGGTACAAACTCTAAATCCTCATGATCAATTGAAATAAGTTCAGTTCGTCTAAAACCACCTCCAAAACCTATCAAAATGATTGTCTTATCTCTTAATTTCTTAATCTTCTCAATCTTTTGTTCATCAATTACATTAATTATTGATTTTAAATGATTGATTAATATAGGTTTTTTACCCTTCTGTATACTTCCTTTGACTCTTCTTATTCCCATTAAATTTTCAACAATAATTGGATGTTTTGTATCTAAATAATGCCCTTTTAATTTATGAACCATACTAATTGAGACCAATCTTCTTCTTAAAGTGCTAATTTTTGAATTTTTAGAAAGATGGGTTAGGTATAAAGAAACAATTTTAGGCTCAGATGGTAACGAATTTAAACCATGCTTGGCACAAAAAGCGCCAAAATCTTTAAAGTCAGATTTATATGCTCTTAAAGTATTATTTGCTTTAGAGCTCTTGAGGTTATTTAATGTTGCCTCATGAAGTGATTTTAGGTCTGTTGTTAGTTCATTCATATAATTACTATTGATAACAATTAATTATCATTAGTAATATATTAAGTGATTTTTAATGTCAATAGTTTAAATTAAAAAATTATGGGTTCAATTGATGGAGAAATTCCAGCAGTATGGTTTCTAATTAGTTCGATAGGTTTTGTTATATTAGCTTTTATTCAATATAGAAACACTGGTAAGAGCTTTAACACGATTTTCTTGTCTGTAATGGCTATTATTTTCTTTGTAAGTTACATAATTTTATTAATTCCACGCTAAAAAATCAGTGCAGGGAACGAAATTTCAATTAAAAGTGTGGAAATACCTTAAAACCATACCAAAAGGTAAAGTAAAAACCTATAAACAGGTGGCTATTGGCATAAAAAGCCCTAAATCTGCTCGTGCTGTAGCTAATGCTTGTGCTAAAAACCCATATGCCCCAAGAATACCCTGCCACAGAGTGATTAGATCTGATGGAGCTCTTGGAGGGTACTCTGGTAGAGGTGGAATTAAGCAAAAGCTCAAATTACTTAGATCTGAAAAGGTAGCGATTTAGAGGTTTTTTGTGCCTTTTTTAAGTTAAAAAAGTAAATAAAATCAAGGTTTTTTTAACTTTTTTCGTGATTTCCTCGTAAATAACATAATTCACCCTTCAGTTGTACCATATATCAGCCTAAACCTAAAATAGACCCCTCTATGGGCTTTTAAATGCTATATTCAATTAGTGCATCGCTCTACTATTCAACTCTATCAATGCTTTTAGACTGCCCTATTTTTATAGAATTTTCATAACCACAATCGGAAAAAATCCCCTATTTTAAAGGATTATTTGATCTTTTTTATAATTTGACAAAAATCTAAACTCTTGCACATAATATTTAAGAAATATTTTATTAAATAATTCTAAATATTCTAATATTTTTATTATTTTTATAACTAATAAAATACAATAAATACAATTATTTAAAGTCTATACTTAATGTAATACTTTAGATATTAGTAAATAAACGAGACCTATTATTTGACTTTTTTAACTAAGTTTTCTCTTCTTGAGATGTAGATGCCACTTAATACAATTATAAATAAACCTATGAAAGTCCAATTATCAGGGAAATCACTGAAGAAATAATAACCTATAGTGATGTTTGTAATAATCTCAAAGTAGCTAAATGGAGCTAATTTAGAAGCATCAGCATACTTGAGAGACAATATTAGGAATAAATGCCCTATACATGCAAATATGCCTATGGCAGCCATCATAGACCACTGATTAAAGCTAGGTTTAACCCATACAAATGGCATTACTGTGGATATAATTATGGCCCCTACTACACCAGTTAACAATAAAGTTAACAAAGGATTATCTGAAGTGCTTAGTTTACGTGTAATAATTAGATAAAACCCATACATTATACCTGTTCCAAGAGCAGCTATACTTGCTAAATTAATTTCAACAAAACCTGGCCTTATAACTACTAAAGAACCTATAAAACCTATAATTACTGCAGACCATCTTCTAAATCCCACCTTCTCACCTAAAAAAACTGGAGAAAAAGCTGTAACAATTAAAGGAGCAACAAAAGCTAGAGTTAACGCTTTTGCTAAAGAAATAACAGAAATTGCATAAAAGAAACAAATATTAGCAGTTAAAAGAATTAAACCTCTAATGAATTGAAGTTTTGGTTTATCCGTCCACACAAGATTTTTTCGAAAAAAGAAAAACATAATTGGTAAAGTAAAAACCACTGTAAAAAAATATCTTGCCCATGTAATTTGTAATACTGGAAGATCTGCACTTAGATATTTTGCAAATCCATCCATTATAGGAAGCATCACCCACGCCAAAAGATTAAAAGTTATAGCCTTCATTTGTAGAAGAAGGATATAGATTAATTAAAGTATTTTAAAGAAAAGAATACAACAATTGGAATAGTTATAAACGACATTAATGTTGACACAACAATAGTACTAGCAACACTATCAACAATTCTTTTAGGTGAATATATAGAAGCTACTAAGTAATTTAGAACAGCACTAGGCATTGAACATTGAATTAATAAAACACCAGCAGCAAAACCTTCCAAATTAAAATATAGAATTAATAAATATCCAATTATAGGTCCAACGATTACACGTACTATAGAAGAGAATATAGCTTTATTAAGAGAAAAAACTTTTAGTCTGGTTAACGCAATTCCTAAAGACATTAAAATAAGAAATATTGTTGCATACATTAATAAGAAAGTAGTATTTTCAACAAACCCAGGAAGCTTTAAATCATAATAAAGTAAAAATACGGCTACTATTATCGCGTAAAAAGGAGGGCTTTTAATTATAACGTTTATACTAAATTTTCTGTCTGCTAAAAAAACACCTAGAGTAAAGTGACACAAAATAATTAAGGCAGATATCGCCGCTGAAATTCCAAGGCCTTGGGAACCATAAGCAAATAAACAAATTGGCAAACCCATGTTTCCTGTATTAGGCATTGTTAATGGAGGAAGCTCTCTAATAATATCTTTAGTGTTCAGAAGATAAAGAATGATAATTCCGGTAATCATAAAACCAGCAATAGCTAGGGCATAATACCAAAAATAATTTATAAAAATGTTAAATGAAATATTGACTGGATTTAAAGCATAAATAATCATTGCAGGAGTTCCTACATTTGCAGCAAAATTTGTAATGAACGTAGTATCTATTTTTGGGTTTTTTTTGCCTAAGTAGTAACCAATACCAACAACAAAAAATACAGGAAACAAAACCTCAAAAAGTTTAATATAGATATCCATTAATTATATAGTCTAATTAATGTTGGTAATTTAAGAATATTCTTATTTTTTTTAAATACTGATAAGCAGTTTCTTGCATTAATTTCTGTTGTTTTATGGGTAATAATTACAATTGTTGCTTTTTTATTTTTCTTATCAGGTGTTTGAATTATTCTTTTAACTGAAATTTTATATTTGGCCAATCTATTTGTAATTAATGAAAGAACACCCTGCTTATCTTTGACTTCAAATCTTAAATATAATGAGTTTGTATATTTATCGTTATTAAATGGCTTAATAGACCTTCTTTTACTAGAAGAGATACCAAAGGGATATTTAGTATTTCCTCTTAAAATTGATAATAAGTCTGATAATAATGAAGAGGAAGTTGGACCAGGTCCCGCACCCTCGCCCTGTAAAACGCTCTCCCCTACAGGCTTACCTTCAGTAATTACTGCATTCATAACACCATTTACATTTCCTATATATGTCTTTTTACTCACCAAGCATGGATGGACAGTCTCAAATAATTGACCATTAATGATTTCAGAAATTCCAAGTAATTTAACTCTAAGACCTAATTGATTGGCTATTTTAATATCTTCTAATTTAATATTTTCAATTCCTTCCATTATACATTTGCTTTTAGAAATCTTTGTATTGAAACAAAGAGCAGATAATATTCTTATTTTTGCAAAAGCATCAAAGCCATTTAGATCTAACTTGGGATTGCCAGGTTCAGCATAACCAAGTTTTTGAGCTTTTTGTAAAACTTTATCAAAAGATTCATTACTGTTTTCCATTTCAGATAAAATATAATTTGTTGTGCCATTAAGTATTCCATAAACTTTATTAATTCTGTTTGTAGCTAAACCCTCTTTTATTGTTCTTAAAATTGGTATACCTCCGGCAACAGATGCTTCAAATTCAAGATTAACTTTATTTTTTTCAGCTAACAACGCTAAAAGATTTCCGTGTTTTGCTAATAAAGCTTTATTAGGTGTGATAACATGAATTTTATTTTTTAGTGCAGTTTCAACTATTTTTTTTGAAATACCATCAGATAATCCAATACATTCGAATAAAATATTAATTTTTTTCTGCTTTAATATTTTCAAAGGATTTGAAAAAAAAATTTTTTTATCTATCTTAAACCTTCTTGTCTTATTTTTATTTTTAGCTGAAATAG
>CACGEC010000030.1 GCA_902572005.1 uncultured Pelagibacteraceae bacterium
GACAGGACAGAAAAGTTGTTCCAAGAACATCTATTTCAGCAAAATTAGTTTCAAATCTTATCACAAAGGCAGGTGCTGATAGAGTCGTTACAGTTGATTTACACGCAGGACAAATTCAAGGTTTTTTTGATATACCTGTTGATAATCTCTTTGCTACACCAATATTTGCTCGACATGCTAGAAAAAAAATTAAAAGTAAAAAACTAATATGTGTTGCTCCTGATGTTGGTGGAACTGAAAGAGCAAGAGCCCTTGGAAAACTTCTTGGTGTAGGCTTAGCCATAGTTGATAAAAGACGACCAAAAGCTGGTCATTCAAAAGTTATGAATGTGATTGGTGATGTAAAAGATCAAACTTGTATTATTGTGGATGATATTATTGACTCGGGAGGCACAATTGTGAATGCAGCCAAAGCTTTAAAAGAGAGAGGCGCTAAAGAAGTTTACGTTTATATTACTCACGGTGTTTTAAGTGGTGATGCGGTAAAAAAAATTAAAAGCTCTGTAATTAAAAACTTAGTCATAACTGATACGATTGATAATGGTGCAAAAACTAATAATGTTAAAAACATAGAGGTTTTACCAATTTCAGGCCTTATGGGCGAAGCAATAAAAAGAATCTCAAATTCTACATCTGTTTCAGATTTATTTAAATAATTACCTTGATTATTTATAAACATGGGTTAAAAAACCATGTTTTATGAATTCACTTGAAGCTAACATTAGAGACAATTCCACAAAGGGGCAATTGAACGCTATACGAAATAATGGCAGTGTTCCAGCAATAGTATATGGTGGTAAAGATCAAAATCAAAAAATCTCCATTTCAAAAAAATTACTAAAAGCCCTTATAGAAAAAGAAAATTTTTTATCTAACATCATAACTTTGAACGTTGATGGAAAATCGCAAAATGTTTTACCTAGAGAGGTAAAATATCATATAATAAGTGACGAGCCTACTCATGTAGATTTTTTAAGAGTTTTACCTGGTGTTAAAATCAAAATTGAAGTTCCAGTAAATTTTATTAATCATGAAAAATCTCCAGGACTTAAGAGAGGTGGGGTTTTAAATATAGTCAGAAGAAAAGTTGAATTAAACTGTCCTAGTGAAAAAATACCAGAAAATTTAACAATAGACCTTGATGGTGTAGATATTGGTGAAAGTTTCAAAATATCTTCAATAAAACTAGACACTGAAGTAACGCCGACAATTCAAGGAAGAGATTTTGTAATTGCAACTTTAGCGGCACCAACAGTAATGAAAGAGCCTGAAAAACCTGCTGAGGCTGAGGCCGCAGAGGGTGAAGAAGGTGCTGAAGGAGCAGAAGGAGTAGCTGCTGCCGATGGAGAAAAATCTGCTGCTGATGGAGCAAAAGGTGATAAAAAAGAGGGTGATGAAAAGAAACCTGCTGAAAAGAAACCTGCTGAAGAAAAAAAATAATCAATCAAAATTGAAAAAATAATCTCACTTATTTATGCTTTTACTTGTAGGATTGGGCAATCCAACACCAGACAGCGAGAATAACAGACACAATATTGGTTTTAAAATAATTGACTCAATAAATAAAAAATTTAGCCTTTCAAAACAAAAACCTAAATTCAAGGGTTTATTAACAACCGGAAATATAGGTGATAAAAAAGTATATGCTATTAAACCACTAACCTTCATGAATAATTCTGGAATTTGCATTAGAGAATTAATAGAATATTTTAAAATTGATGCTGAGAATGTAATCGTTTTTCACGATGATCTTGATGTAGAATTTGGAAAAATTAAAACAAAGTTTGGTGGTTCCAGTGCTGGACACAATGGAATTGCATCTATTGATAAATTCATAGGAAAAGATTACTCAAGAGTAAGAATTGGCATCGGCAAACCTAAAGGAAATATAGAAGTTTCAGATTATGTGTTGCAAAATTTCGATGAAGATGAGGCTCTTGGTATTGAAAAAGTTTCTAATAACATAACTGAATCCGTCTCTATTCTTGTTGAGAAAAAACTAGACTTATTTTCAAGCACAGTAAATAATAAATAATGAGTTTAAAATGTGGAATAGTTGGGTTACCTAACGTTGGTAAATCAACTCTATTTAATGCTTTAACAAACTCAAGTAAGGCTCAGGCAGCAAATTTTCCATTTTGCACAATAGACCCTAATGTAGGAGTCGTGCCTGTGCCTGATTATAGATTGAAAAACTTAGCAAAAATTTCAAAATCAAAAAAAATAATTAATACCACTATTTCTTTTGTAGATATCGCTGGTTTAGTTAAAGGTGCATCTAAAGGTGAAGGATTAGGAAACAAGTTTTTATCACACATAAGAGAGGTAGATGCCATTATTCATATGATAAGATGTTTTGATTCTGATGATATTCAAAATGTAAATCCCACTGTAGATCCAGTGAGAGATCTTGAAATAATTGAAACAGAAATGATGTTGGCGGATTTAGAATCTATTCAAAAAAGATTGGAAAAAAATAATAAAAAAAATGTTGATGAGGAACAATTAAATATTCTTGAGTCAGCTTTAGACTACATAAATAACGATAAAGATATTTCCATTTTAAAAACTCAATATGATAAGAGACAAATTAATCAAAGTGGATTGTTATCATTAAAACCCAAGATTTTCGTCTGTAATGTAGATGAAAAAGGCATTCAAGATGGCAACGATTACACAAGTGTATTCATTAAAAAATTTGGTCAAGAAAATACTCTGATTGTTTCTGCTGACATAGAAAATCAAATAAATGAAATTGATGAAAAAGAGAAAAAAAATTACATGGAAATGATTGGTTTAAAAGAAACAGGATTAAATACACTAATTCAAAAAGGTTATAAAATTCTTGACCTCGACACCTTCTTTACCTCGGGTCCTGAGGAAACTAGAGCGTGGACAATTCAAAAAAATTGCTCTGCTCCAAGAGCCGCAGGTGAGATTCATACTGATTTTGAGAAAGGATTTATAAGAGCAGAAACAGTTTCTTATACAGATTTTATTGAAAATGGTGGATGGGTTAATTCAAAAACTAATGGCAAAATGAGATTAGAGGGAAAAGATTATACTGTTAAAGATGGTGACGTATTAAACTTCCGTTTCAATACGTGACCAAATTTTTTTCATACTAAAATAAACTAACACTGTTAAAATTATTAAATAAACTATCGCTTTAAATCCCATTCTGTGTCTTGCTTCAAGATGTGGTTCTGCAGTCCACATTAAAAAAGTAGTAATGTCTTTTGACATTTGTTCTACTGTCGCCTCTGTTCCATCAGAATATTCTACTAATCCATCAGATAATTGATTAGACATTTTTATTTTGTTACCATACATATACTTGTTATAGTAAACTCCCTCATCTAATGTCATTCCCAATGGAGGATCTTCATAACCCTGAAGTAAAGAATAAATATAATTTGCTCCACCTCCTCGAGCTTTAACCAAAACTGACATGTCTGGTGGGTAAGCTCCCCCATTAGCAGCTTGAGCTGCTTTTTCGTTTTCATAAGGCATAACAAATTTATCAGATAATTTACCTGGTCTTGTAAACATTTCACCATCTGCATTTGGTCCATCAGTTACTTCAAACGATGCTGCTATGGCTTTAGCTTGATCTAATGAAAATTCTGGTCCACCTTTTTCGGCCAAGTTTCTATAACTTACGTATTTCATTGAATGACAAGATGAACATACTTCTGAATATACCTGATAACCTCTTTGAAGGGCTCCTCTATCAAATTTTCCAAATAGTCCCTTAAAACTCCAGTCTGTTTTAAGATATTCAACTTTTTCAGCGGCCATTGAATTGCATGATAGAACAAAAACAAAACTAATGTGTAATAAAGATTTAAAAAAATTTTTCACTTATTTGGTTAAACTCTCTTTATTTTTTGCCATAGCTAAATTTGGAGATCCTCCAAGCACTGGTTCCGTAATACTCAAAGGGACTGGAAGAGTTTTTTCTTTAAAACCTAATACAGGAAGTATAACTAAAAAATGAATAAAATAATATGCGGTAGCCACTCTTGCAATTAAAAGGTATAGACCTTCAGCAGGCATCGCTCCTACGTAACCTAAAATCAAAACATCAGCGACTAAGATCCAGTAAAATTGTTTATATAAAGGTCTAAATACTGCAGATCTGATTTTTGATGTGTCAAGCCATGGTAGGGCAGCTAAAATGAAAATTGCTGATAACATTGCAATCACTCCTAAAAGTTTATCTGGCACTGATCTTAAAATCGCATAAAAAGGCAACAAATACCATTCAGGAACAATGTGCGCTGGGGTAACCATTGGATTTGCTTCTATATAATTGTCAGCATGTCCAAGAATATTTGGTGTGTAAAAAACAAAAAAAGCAAAAACAATCATAAACATCAGTAATGCAAAACCATCTTTGATTACAATATAGGGATGAAATGGAACGGTGTCTTTTGATGGCTTTTGTATATCAATACCCACTGGATTATTATTTCCTGGGACATGCAATGCCCAAATATGCAAGACAACTAATCCCAAAATTAAAAAAGGAATTAGATAATGAAGAGTAAAAAATCTAGTCAATGTTGGATTATCAACAGAATAACCTCCCCATAACCATGTTACAATACCTTCGCCTACAAAAGGAATAGCACTAAATAAATTTGTTATAACTGTTGCTCCCCAAAAACTCATCTGTCCCCAAGGCAATACATATCCCATAAAAGCAGCTGCCATCATCAGAAGATAAATAATTATTCCAATAATCCAAATTATTTCTCTAGGAGCTTTATAAGATCCATAAAATAAAGATCTAAAAATATGAATGTAGACTGCTAAGAAAAACATAGAAGCACCATTGGCATGAATGTATCTTATTAGCCAACCATAATTTACATCTCTCATAATATGTTCAACACTCTCGAATGCCATATCTGCATGTGCGATGTAATGCATTGCTAACGTTAATCCTGTTACTATTTGAGTAATCAAACAAAAAGTAAGTATTCCTCCAAATGTCCACCAATAATTTAAGTTTTTTGGAGTTGGATAATCTGTCAGATGATTTGCAAGAGTTAGTAATGGTAGTCTATCATTAAACCATTTTCCTGCTTTTGATTGTGGCGTATATTCGTGATCACTCATAAAATTTATCCAATCTTAATTGTATTAGCATCAACAAATTTATATTCAGGTATTTCCATATTTGTAGGTGCTGGACCTTTCCTAATTCTTCCGGAAATATCATAATGAGATCCATGACATGGACAAAACCAACCATTGTAGTCTCCTTTTTGATCTAAAGGAACACATCCCAAGTGTGTACACACACCCAACATAACAAGCCATTCTGGATTTTTTGCTCGATCTTCATCTTTCTCCGGATGTTTCAGCTCTTCCATTTTAACTGATTTAGCTTCTTCAATTTCATCTTGAGTTCTCCTTCTAATGAAAACTGGTTTGCCTCTCCAAAGAACCGTAATTGTATTACCAGGATTGACTGTGCTTACATCTACTTCGGTACTCGCTAATGCTTTCACAGAAGCGTCCGGATTCATTTGATCTATCATGGGCCAAACAACTGCACCCACCCCTACTGCGCCTACTGCATAAGTAGCTGTAAATAAAAAATCTCTTCTTTTGGTTTTCTTTTCCGCCATCTTTAAGTTCGTATAATTCTATATATAGATTATGCTTGTTAATATATGATTACATATAATAAAAAAGTATTATTTTTCTACTGAAAGAATGACACATAATCTTATAAATGAAGGGCCAAAAATTGCATTATTTGAACCAGATATACCTCAAAATACCGCAGCTATTATTAGAACTTGTGCTTGCCTAGGTGCAAAATTAGAGATTATAGAACCATGCGGTTTCTTATTGAATGATAAGAGATTTGAGAGGGTAGTAATGGATTATATGGATAAGAAAAATATCATATTCTACAAAAGTTCAGATGATTTTTTTAAAAACAAGAAGAATCAAAGAATTATATTGATGACTACTAAAGCTTCTATATCTTACACTCAATTTAGATTTGACAAAAATGATACGATTTTATTTGGAAGAGAAAGTGCTGGAGTT
>CACGEC010000031.1 GCA_902572005.1 uncultured Pelagibacteraceae bacterium
AAAAATTGGGGCTATTATGCGACCCCATCTATTAATAATAGACTTAAAAAATTTAAATTCAGAACATTTTTAGTCAAGAATAGCATAAATAATATCTATATAATGCTTGTTCATAAAAATAAGATGTTACAATTTAGAAAGTACCTTAAAGAAGAGAAAAATTTCATTTTAAAAGAATTGACTAATTATAAAAAGAATTAATATGAAAGACGTTTCTTACAATTGCTGCACAAAGCCAAATTATATTTTAATAAAAAAATTTAGTAAACCACCTAAAAATGAACCTATTTATAAAGTCAATCTTTACAAAAGATTTTTATACAAATGTATTGCTTGTGGTCACTTCATTAATAAAAGTAATATTAATTTTAATAAAATCTATCAAAAAGATTATTCAAATATTTCACATGGGAAAGACCTAAAAAATAAACTCTTAAAGATAATGTCTTTAAAAAGTAAATCAGATAATTATCACAGAGTAAGAAGAATTATTAAATTTTTAGATATTCATTCAAAAGAGAAAATTGAAGTGCTTGATGTTGGTTCAGGTTTTGGAATATTTCCAATTGCATTAAAAAAAATAAAACCTAAGTGGTCAATCACTGCTATAGAACCTGATAGAGAAAATGTGAATTTTATCAAAGATTTTGATATAAATATAAAAAAATCTTTTATTGAAAATTTTACTACCACTAATAAATTTGATTTTATAAGTTTAAACAAAGTTGTAGAACATTTAGTAAATCCATCACGTGTCTTAATAAAAATATCTAAATTTTTAAAAAAAAATGGAATTATTTATATTGAAGTTCCGGATGCAGATAATGCATACAAAAATAAATTAAAGTTTAATAGAGAGGAATTTTTTGCTGATCATCATCATATATTTTCAAAAAAGTCACTAGTTAACATAGCCAAAGAAACCGGATATAAAGCTAAAATTGTAAAACAGATTAAAGAACCAAGTAATAAATATACAATTTATACATTTTTAAAAAAAGAATTATATGAAAAATAAAGTAAAAAAAATTGTTCTTTTCTTTAATATGAATAGAGGAATAAAAGTTTATGAAAAACTTAAATCTTCATATAATATCAAGATTGTCATTGCAAAAAAATATCTAGATAAGAAAATTTTAACTTATTTAAATAAAAATAAAATTCCATTTATTTTAATAAAGAATTTAAATGATAAAAGAATTAATTTTTTGAATGATACAGACTTAGCTATAGCATGTGGATTTCCTCTTATATTTAAAAATAGATTGTTAAATAAAACAAAGTATGGATTTATTAATTGTCATGCTGGAAAATTACCAGAGTATAGAGGTGGATCACCTCTTCACTGGCAATTAATAAATGGTGAGAATCATTTCTGGATTTCAGTTCTAAGAATCGATGCTGGCTTAGATACAGGTAATTTAGTAGAACAAAAAAAATTTTTAATTAAAGATAATTATAATATTACCCACTTACAAAATATTGCAGACAATAATTTCCCAAATCTTGTTATGAAATCTATAAAAAAAATTGAAAAGGGCCAGAAATTTAAAGCACAAGACAAAAAAAAACACAAGTTATGGCCACAACGCTACCCACTTAATAGTTTTGTTGATTTTTCAGCAAAAGATAACCATGAAGTATTAAGGTTATTGAGAGCATGTATAAAACCATATGAAGCATTTACATTTATCAAAGGTAAAAAACTTAAAATCATTAAAGCAGTGCTAATCAAGAGAAATTTTCCAATCGGGGTTATAACAAAAGTAAGAGAGAAAAGATATATAGGTTGTAGAGAGGGCTCTATTTTATTGAAAAAAAGTAATTTTGAATGTTAATATAAAAAAATGTTTAAAAGTATTGTTACCGAACTAAGGTTAATCAAAGGTGTTTTTCTTAAGTCAAATAAATTTCTAAAATCTAGAGAAGATGTTAGTTTTAAAAATTTATATAATTTTATTATACTAAGATATTTTTATATTAGACCTTTTTTTAGATTTTTAGTAAAAGGAAAAAAAATTTCTGGTCCCAAAAAAATCACAGATGATTATTTGCAATTAAATCTAGATATTGAAACAATTCTAAATGATCTTAAATCAAATGCGGGATATTCAAAGGGTTATAATATCAATCAGAACGTGATTGATCAAATTATAGATCATTACACTAGTGATAAAAAAAATATTGAAACTGATACTCAGTTAAAAAATTTTTTGAATGATAATAATTTAAAAACTGAAAATTTAATAAAAAAAAATGATGAAGATTTCGAAACATACATTCAAAGAATTATTGAAATGGGAACACATCAGATTAGATTTGCTGATAAAGATTTAGATCAAAATAGTGTTATGAGTAAACTTATTCGCTCAGAGCCACTAATTAAATTAGCTCAAAACTATTTGAATTCAAAAAATATAAGTATCATTAATGAAATGGTTATTTCTTTGCCTACAAAGAAAAACATTAAAATCGATGTACTCAAACAAAGTAGTCAAACTTTTCATAGAGACCTAGTTTCAAAGAATTTTTTTAAAGCCTTTGTTTTTTTATCTGATATTAATAATAATGATGGCTCACATGTCTATTTAGAAGGCTCACATAAAAAAAATTTTAACGATGAGACTAATAAAAATGATTTATCAATAGAAGCTCTCTATAAAGATTATAAAAAAAAAGAAATAAGTGGTAAAAAAGGTGATCTTTTTTTTGGTGATACTTTTTGTTTACACAAAGGAAGTAACCCAAAAAATAATTATAGACTACTTTTAATTTTGACTTTTTTTACTGGAACGAGCCTCCAAACTCAAAATAAAAAAAATATTACTCAGATCAATATCTAATTTACATTTCAAGAATAGTATCAGAATAACTTAAGGTCTCAGCTCTATGGGATATTAATATTATAGTTTTTTTGCCCTTAAGTTTTTTTACAAATTCAAGAATCTCTTTCTCGTTTTTTTCATCTAGAGCACTTGTTGCTTCATCTAATATAATAACCTCTGGATCAAAATATAACATTCTAGCTATACAAATTCTTTGTCTTTGCCCACCAGATATTTGTATTCCTCTTTCTCCAATTATAGTATTTAATCCATTTTTAAGTGTGTTGGTAAATTCTAATAAATTTGAATTTTTAATTGAACTAGTAAGCTTTCCTTCATCAATTTTTTCGTCAAAAAAAGATAAACTAATGTTGTTTTTAATTGTATCATCAACCAAAACTGAGTCCTGTTGAACTAAGCCAATATTTTTTTGCCAAGAATTCATATTTTTTTGTATATCCTTACCGTCTACTAAAATTTGTCCACTATTTGGCACAATCAATCCTGATAATAAATTAGCAAAAGTAGATTTTCCTTTCCCACTTTTTCCTTTAATGCCTAAAATTTCATTCTTATTTATTTTATAATTGAAATTTTTAAATACATCGTTGTTTCTATTCTCATATCTAAAGCTTAAATTTTTAAATTCTATTGAGTTTGTAAAGGGCATTTTTTCATCAAGTAACTTTGTGCTAGTAAAGTTTTTAATAATATCTTTGCTATTAAATTCCTTCTCAAATATATTTAACGGTTGATTGCTAAAATCAAAACTTCTTAATGCATTTATAATTTTTACAAAACTTGGTAATACTTTGTAAGCAGCCCCAAAGTAAAGTCCTAATAATGGAAATATTTTAGAGTAATTATTATGAGAGTCACCAGCTAAAATAACTGATATTAGAATAAATATTATTAATGAAGTCTCTATTATACTTCTGGGCACTATATGTGTGACAGAAAAAAGCTTATTACTTTTCGCATATTTCCTATTTGCATCAGTAAAATATTTAAAAAAAGAAACTTCTTTTTTAAGAATCTTTATTTCACGAATTAAGGAAAAAATTTTTGGAATAAGTTTGAATAATAAACCGGATTGATAAGTTTTTTCTCTACCAAGATTGATAAAAAAATTTCTTGTTATTAATTTATATAAGATACCAAAAATTATTAAAAAAGTGACAATCAAAATTGTTACTTTTGTATTTACAAAAATAAGTAAGCTAATTATTCCTAACAAAATTATTGACTCACTAAAAATTTGAAGCAAAGGTACAAATACAGTTGACTTTAATCCGCTAGACTCAGAGATTATATTTCTAATTAAATATGCTGAATTTGTATTTAGAAAAAAACTCCAATCTTTAAGCATATAGATTTTGAGCATTGTATTAGACATGAATTCATAAACACGAAGTCCGTAATCTTCCTGAAAAAAAGCAAAATAAACATTATAAATTATTTTTAAAATAAAAATTGCTGAAAAAGTAATTATTAAATTTGGCACGGAAAAATCTATATCTAAGGTGGTGTATATGTTTGATAGATATTTAAAAAAAAATATATCTTGATAAGCGTTGGTATCAAGCATCAACGAAATCACTGGCATAATCATTGTTATAGAAATTACCTCTAAAAAGGTTGCTATTAGTGTTAAAATAACAAAATATAGACTTCTAATTTTTATACTGAATGGGAATTTTTGGTAAATAGCAATTATTTTATTCATTAAATTTTTGCTTTAAATAAATAAAATTCGTAATGCAAGCTTAATATATTTTTCATATCTTGTTATTATAATTTAAATTTATACTTTTTTAAAATGTTTGTTTAAAGCGTTTGCCACCCTTAAAGAAGATTTTCCATCTATATTGCCCATATATTTTAAAAGCAATTTTTTCTTTTTATTTATTTTGTAAGGTTTTATTTTAATTTTATTAATGTTGTTTAATGTCGAGCTTGGCAACTCAAGGTTAAATGTATCTAAAATAAATTTTTTTTTTCTTTTATCTTTTACCAAATCTTTTAATGAAATAACAACTCTGTTTGCAGCAATAGCTTCAAACTCTACAGTGCTGTTAAATACTACTACAAATTTTGATTTTTCAATTAAGGCTAAGCTATCGCCTCCAGATATAATTTTTACATTATTGTATTTTGAAGTATCTATTTCTTTGATTAGTCCAGGATTATTTGGTTTTGATTTTATATATATATTAAAATCAGGATTATTCTCAATAAAATTAATAATCATTTTTTTGTAAATATTGCTTAAGAAAGACCAATCAAATTCTTCGCAATTAATTTTTTTTTTTAGAAAATTTGGTATAAACCAACGACCATTTTTCGTAGGTAATCCATAATCATTTTGTATTACAAAAAAAGTAATATTTTTATTATTATTCTTAAATTTTTTCATTTTAATAAAATCATCAAATCTTGGACATCCACAAACTTCAATTTTATTTTTTTCACAAAAACCCAATTTTGCAAATAATTCTTTTTCTTTTTGAGTATAAACGATCAGTTTGGAACCATTAAATTTTGGTATTCTTGATGACATTACCCAATCCGATATTAATCTTTCACCATCAGTTCTAACTGACTCTTTATGAATAATAATAAACAAAAGTGATAGATGCTTTGTTGCTTTTTCCAATTCTTTATCTGCCCTATAAAATATACTTGAGGAGACAAACCCGCCAATGTTCCAAATTCTAATCATGTAGGTTAAGGTTTTTACCAAATAATCTTTATATTTTTTTTTATCGTTTATCGACCCTCGATTTGAATAATTAAAATCTTCGACTTTATTGCCAATAAAGAAAACAAATATTGTAATAAA
>CACGEC010000032.1 GCA_902572005.1 uncultured Pelagibacteraceae bacterium
CTGATAAATCAATTACCTTAAGTCTTGAGAAAAATATATTTAAATTCTTTGTTTTAGTAATTTTAAAAGATTTTGTATTTTGGTGGTCTGGACCTCTTTTTGTCATTAAAGACAAAATCTCAATCTTTTTTTTTTGAGAAAATTGTTTTTTTCCTATTGAGCCAGCTAATCCACACATTACATTTTGATTTTGATAATACTTTTTTTTTTCTGTTATATTAGTTAAATTATAATTATATATAATTATACTAGTTATCTATTTACATGATCTGCATTATACAAGCAAGAATTGACTCTAAGAGATTTAAAGGCAAAGTTTTAAAAAAAATACAAAGAAAACCAATTCTTAATATTATATATTCAAGACTATTAAAACTAAAACAAATTAATCAGATTGTTGTTGCGACAACAAATAGAAATATAGATAAAAGGATTTCAGGATACTGTAAGCTAAATAATATAAAATGTTTTAAAGGCCCTTTGAACAATCTTATTAAAAGATATTTAGATTGTGCAAACTATTATGGTGAAAAAGATATAATTAGAATTACAGGAGATAGCCCTTTAGTTGATATAGATATTATTAAAAAGATGCTAAAAATGTATAAAACAAAAAAATTTGATTTAGTTACAAATGTTTTTCCTAGATCATTTCCTAAAGGCTTAAGTGTAGAAATTTTTAAGCTTAAAACGCTTAAAAAAGTACTGGAAAATAAAATTAATAAATTGCAAAAAGAGCATATGTTAACTTATGTTTATTCTAATTACAAAAAATTTAAGATAAATAATTACAAATCTTCTAAAGATTATAGTAAACTAAATTTATCAATTGATACGATTAATGATTTTAATGAAATAAAAAAATTATTAAAACAATCACGAAAAGATATAATAGATATAAGTTATCTAGAATTAATCAGGTTAAATGAAAAAAATTAATTTTGCAGTAATCGGAGCAGGTGTTGGGTATCATCATGCTAGTGCAATTTTCAACAATAAAAATTGTAAACTTAAATATATTTGCGAAAAAGACAAAAATAAAATCCAATTTTTAAAAAAAAAATTTCCTAACACAATAATTACAACTAATGAAGATATTATTTTCAAAGATAAGTATGTAAAAGCTGTATCAATTGCAAGCTATGATCACTACCATTATTCCCAAATATTAAAATGTATTGAAACTGATAAAAATATTTTTGTAGAAAAGCCAGTTTGTAGTTCCTTAAGTGAACTATTAGATATAGAAAAAAAAATTAAAAGAAAAAAAATTCAAATATCATCAAACTTAGTTTTAAGAACGTGCTCTTTATTTAAAGAATTTAAAAATATAATTAAAAAAAATGTCGGTCCACCTTTATATATTGAAGCAGATTATTTATGGGGTAGATTTTTTAAGTTAGAAGGCTGGAGATCTCAATCAAAAAACTATTCATTAATAAATGGAGCAGCAATACATATGGTAGATTTAGTAATGTGGATATTGAATAAAAAACCAAAGTATGTAACTGCATATGGAAACTCAATGCATACTTCGAATAAATTTAAAGGCAATTCATTTAACTTAATAATTTTAGAATTTGACTCTGGTTGTATAGTTAAAATTTCAGCAAATGCAGTCTCATCCGTGCCTCATGAGCACAATCTCGAAATTTATTTTGAAAACAAATCAGTGTTTAAACACTTTAAAAATAAATTTTATTTTGATGGAAATAAAAAAAAAGTTAATTTGAGTCAAAGCTATCCTGATAAAAAAAATAGAGCTACTGTAATAAATTCATTTGTAAATTCTTTAATTAACAATAAAAATACCAACATTGTAAAAAAAAAAGAAGTTTTTGATGTTATGAAGGTATGCTTTTATGCAATAAAATCATTGAAAAAAAATAAAAAGTTAAAAATTAATTATAAATAAATGAAAATTCCTTTTTCAAAAAACCAAATAAATAATAGCGACATCTCTATAGTAAAAAAAATACTAAAGTCTGGATGGCTCACTCATGGAAAATACACAAAAAACTTTGAAAATGAATTTAAAAAATTTACAAAATCTAAATATGCTGTTGCTGTATCAAATTGTACCGCAGGTTTACATTTATCTTGTATTGCAGCTGATTTTAAAAAAGGTGATGAAGTTTTAGTTCCAGCAATGACTCATGTTGCTACCGCCCATGCAGTATCGTTAACTGGTGCAAAACCAGTCTTTTGTGATATAAACTTATATAATGGATCTATTAATATAATAGATGTAAAAAAAAAAATTAATAAAAAAACAAAAGGTATTATAATTGTTCATATGGCAGGGTTCCCAAATCAAATGAGAGAATTACAAAGAGTTTGTAAGAAAAATAATTTAAAAATGATTGAAGATTGTGCCCACGCACTTGGAACGTATGAGAATAAAAAACATGTTGGTAACTTTGGAATTTCAGGAGTTTTTTCTTTTTATCCAACTAAGCAAATTTCAATTGGTGAAGGTGGAATGGTTGTGACTAATGATAAAAAAACTTATGAGATTATTAAAAGAAGAAAAGCTTTTGGTATTGATAAGGATATAAAAGAGAGAAAAACGCCTGGTATATATGATGTTAAATCTTTAGGATTAAATTATAGAATGACAGACTACCAATCAGCAATTGGACTTACTCAAATAAAAAGGTATCAAAAAGAGTTATCTGCAAGGGTAAAGAATGCTAAATATTATTGTACAAAGCTTTCGAATATTAAATGGCTTAAATTACCAACTTTTGATGAAAAAGCTTCATATTTTATTTTCCAAATTTTTATGCCTAAATTTAAAAGGCTAAAAGTTATAAAAAGTTTTATGAAAGAAAAAATTGGTTTCAGCATACACTATGCAAATAGTCTTGATAATATGAGTTTTTATAAATCAAATAGTTCTAAATGTGAAAATTCAAATATTTATGCAAATGAAAATATTTCCCTTCCAGTTCATTCAGGTATAAATAAAAAAATGATAAACCACATATTTAGAGTGTTAAAAAAGATATGAAAAAAATTTTAATAATAGGTGGATGTGGCTTTATTGGCCACAACCTTGCTATTTCACTTGCAAAAGAAAATGAAGTTTCAGTAATAGATGGTCTTAATGTAAATAATCTATTATCATTTCAAGATTCTAATATAATTAATAGAGATCTATATAGAAAAATACTAAACAATCGTTTAGATCTTTTAAATCAATTAAATATTAATTTAATTATACAAGATGTAAGAGATTATCATCAATTAAGTAAAGCTATTGACCAAATTAATCCAGAAATAGTAATACATCTAGCTGCTGTTTCTCACGCGAATATTTCAAATAAAACTCCATATGCTACATTTGATCATAGTTTGAGAACATTAGAAAATACTTTAGATTGTGTAAAATTTAAAAAAGTTCACTTCATATTTTTATCATCAAGTATGGTATATGGTGATTTTGATGGCAAGGTTGTAAAAGAAGATGATAAACTTAGTCCAAAAGGAATTTATGGTGCGCTAAAATTAGCAGGTGAGTTAATTATAAAATCTTATAGTCAAGTATTTGATCTTGACTATACAATCATTAGACCTTCTGCACTTTATGGGGAAAGATGTGTTAGCAGACGTGTAACACAAATATTTATTGAGTCTGCTCTATCAAATAAACCCCTTATACTTAATGGAGATGGAAGCGAAAAGTTAGATTTTACTTATATTCAAGACCTTATTCAAGGAATTCAGAAAGTAGTAAATAATAAAAAATCTAGAAATGAGACATTTAATATTACCTACGGCCAAGGAAGAGAATTAAATGATGTTGTTAACATATTAAAAAAGAACTTTTTAAATATTAAAATAGATTATAAAAATAGAGATGCTTTGGTACCTATTAGAGGTGCACTAAGTATTGATAAGGCAAAAAAACTATTAGATTATAATCCCACATTTAATTTAGATGAAGGCTTTCAAAAGTATATTTCTTGGTACAAAGATTTTTTTAATCAAAACAGTTTGTAAATGAAAATAAAATCATTCACAAAACTAAATAAACCTTTATTGGTAGCTGAGATAGGTAATAATCATGAGGGCAGTTTTAAAAATGCAGTAAGATTAATTAATTTAGCAAAAAAAGCAGGAGCTGATGCAGTAAAATTTCAACATATTATCCCTGAAAAACTTTATCACCACACTGATAAAAAAAGAATAAATTTTTTACGAAGGGTATGCTTAAATTTAGAGGATTTTAAAAAACTTTCAAAAATATCAAAAAAAAAAAACTTACTTTTTTCAATAACACCCTTTGATGAAGATTCAGTGGAATATTTAAAAAGATATGTTGATATTTTTAAAATATCATCTTCAGATAATAATTATTTTAGATTGATTGACAAAATTCTTATAACCAATAAACCTATTATTATCTCAACTGGTCTTTCCTCATATTTACAAATAAACAAGCTATATAAACATCTCATCAGTAAAACGAAAAATTTAAATAAAGTGTGCCTACTTCATTGTGTTTCAAATTATCCAACAAATTATAAAGATGTAAATTTAAATTTCATCAATTTGATGAAAAAAGATTTTAAAAAAATTTCTATAGGTTATTCTGACCACGTACCAGGAGTAAATGCATCTATTATTGCTTGTAGTCTTGGTATCAAAGTGCTTGAGAAACATTTTACACTTAATAAAAAATTTTCCTCATTTAGGGACCACCAGCTATCTGCGGATTATAAAGATTTAAAATTTATAAAAGAATTTTTAGATAATTTTCAATTAATTTTAGGTAAAATCAAAAGTAAAAATAAGATTTTAACAGATAAAATGCAAATTAATAATTTAAG
>CACGEC010000033.1 GCA_902572005.1 uncultured Pelagibacteraceae bacterium
TGTTGGTGGCTTAACAAGACTGACTGATTCTGGTCTTTCAATTACTAAGTGGCAATTATTTTCTGGTTTTTTACCTCCATTAAATGAGAATGACTGGATATTATATTTTAATCTCTATAAAGAAATTCCAGAATTCAAATTACAAAATTACAACATGAGTATGCAAGAGTTTAAAGTAATTTTTTGGTGGGAATGGGGACACAGATTTTTAGGAAGATTAATAGGTATTGGATTTTTAATCCCATTAGTTTATTTTTCTTTTAAGATTAAAATTTCAAAATTGATAAATTTATATGTAATTTTTTTTCTGATCTGTTTTCAAGGTTTTATAGGCTGGTACATGGTGAGCAGTGGTCTTGTTGACAGAGTAGATGTAAGTCATTTTAGACTTTCAATTCATCTTTTAATGGCCTTTTTAATTTTATCTCTGATTTTTTGGAATTATTTAAAAGTTCAAAATCGAATTATTATTGTAAATAGAATTAATCCAATAATTCCATTCATTTTTTTGGTGTTAGTATTTACACAGATCGTAATTGGAGCTTTTGTTTCTGGGATGGATGCAGGTAAAATTTACAATTCATGGCCTTTTATGGGTAATTCATATTTTCCTGATGATAACAGATTTGAAAATTTGTTTAAATTATCTGCATTTAGCGATCCATCATTAGTACAATTTATTCATAGAAATTTAGCATACTTTATTGGTTTCTTTTATTTATCTATTTTTTACAAGATCTATAAAAATAAAATATTAGAATTATATAAGTCTATAAATATTTTGGGTTTTTTTATTATTTTACAAATTATATTGGGAATTTTAACAATTATTTATGGCGCACAGATTTATATTGCGTCTATGCACCAAATAAGTTCAATTTTTTTAGTAAGTTCGTGTATTTATTTTTTCTATATAAACACGAATTCTAGCTAACAGCTTTTAATGAACCTTTTGAGGATTTATTTAAAGCTTGATCTAAATCCTCAATTATATCATCAATATGTTCAAGTCCAATACAGAGCCTTACATAACTTTGTGTAACTCCAGATGCAGCTAGCTCTTTTTCATTAAGTTGACTATGAGTTGTGCTAGCAGGATGTATAGCTAGACTTCTAGCATCACCAATGTTAGCTACATGATAAAACATTTTTAAAGATTCAATAAATCTTTTACCAGCTTCAATACCACCTTTAAGTTCAATTCCAACCATAGGACCGTTTCCACCAGATAGATATTTTTTGGCTCTGTCTGCAATTGGTTTATCATGCTCTGTAGAGTATATAACTTTAGTTACTTCTTTATGCTTCTTAAGAAATTCAACAACATATTCGGCGTTAGCACAATGTTGTTTCATTCTTAAAGCTACAGTTTCAAGTCCTTGAATAATAGCAAAAGCATTATCTGGTGAACATGCTGAACCTAAATCTCTTAACAAACAAACTCTTGCTCTAACAGCAAAAGGAATATTTGCTCCTGTTAACTCGGGTACAACTTTTCCCCAAACAGCACCATTGTAACTAGCATCAGGTTCATTAAATAGCGGTTGTCTTTTAGGATCTGCAGTCCAGTCAAAATTTCCACTATCAACAATACTTCCAGCAATAGCAGTGCCATGACCACCTATATACTTTGTTAGTGAATGAATAACTATTGCAGCACCATGTTCAATTGGTTTACATATAACTGGTGCAGCAGTATTATCCATTATAAGTGGTATATTGTATTTTCGACCAATATCTGAAACCTCTTTAATTGGGAATACTCTCAAATATGGATTAGGTAATGTTTCTCCATAAAAAGCTCTAGTTTTATCGTCAACTTTTTTTTCAAAATTTTGAGGATCTTTTGGATCAGCATATCTTATCTCAATACCAAGTTTACTTAATGTGTGTGTAAATAAGGATACCGTTCCACCATAAAGATCTGTTGAACTTACAATGTTATCACCAGCTTGAGCGACATTTAAAACTGAAAATAATGATGCTGTTTGTCCAGATGCTACTGTTAAACAGGCCAAACCTCCTTCGAGAGCTGCAATTCTTTTTTCTAACACATCATTAGTAGGGTTCATTATTCTTGTATAGATATTACCAAACTCTTTTAATGCGAAAAGATTGGCCGCGTGATCTACACTATTGAATTGATAAGAAGTTGTTCTATAAATTGGAACAGCAACAGCATTTGTAGCTGGATCACTTCTATAATCACCACCATGTATCGCGATGGTTTCTGGATTATTTCTTTTTTTACTCATATTACTCCTTTTTTAGTGCTTATGCTTAATGCAAGGCGCACAATATAGTTCAAATGCCTACCGATTTTTTGTGAAAGTTCCTGTTTAGCTGTATAGGCCCGCAATAGGATCAAATCGGCAAATTAAATATATCAAATTTTTGTTTAAAAACAATAAAAATATAAAATTGACTTTATAGTTATTAATAGTATTAATCCTGGCACAATGACTAAATTCGTTAAAAAAGATCAATTATCATCATCTTGGTATGAAATAGATGCTAAAAATGCTGTAGTAGGAAGATTGGCTACTATAATTTCTAAAATTATAAGAGGAAAAAATAAAACTACGTATACACCACATATGGATAGTGGAGATTTTGTTGTTGTTAAGAATATAGAGCAAATAAAATTTACTGGAAATAAGTTTCAAAATAAAAAATATTATAGGCATACTGGTCATCCAGGCGGTATTAAGGAAACAACTCCGGAAAAACTTAGTAAAAAAAAACCAGGAGAAGCCTTAAAACTTGCTGTTAAGAGAATGTTACCAGGCGGTGTTTTAGGAAGAAAACAACTAACTAAATTGAAAATTTATTCTGGTAGTGAGCATCCTCATTCTGCTCAAAATCCAAAAATTATAGAATTAGAAAAGTTAAACTCAAAAAATTTAATAAGAAATTAATATGGAAAGTGCTCAATCTACTCTAAAGACACCTAAACTAAAATTAGATTTTAAAGATAGTAAATATGCAACAGGCAGAAGAAAAACTTCCATTGCAAGAGTTTGGTTAAAAAAAGGTACAGGTAAAATTTATGTAAACGGAAAGTTATTTAGTGATTACTTTGCTAGTGATAATCATAAAATGCAAGTTGTACGACCTTTTGAAATAATTAACCAAGCTACAGAATATGACGTTAAATGCAGCGTTAAAGGAGGAGGACCAACAGGTCAGGCGGGTGCGCTGGTTCATGGTATTTCTAAAGCTTTAGTGTTATTTGATGAAAGTTTGAAAACCACTCTCAGAACTGAAAAATTAACAACCAGGGACTCTAGAGCTGTTGAGAGAAAAAAACCTGGAAGAAAGAAAGCTAGAAGAAGCTTTCAGTTCTCTAAAAGATAATTTTTTTTTAATTTTAAACTGTTATAATAAAAGATGCCCAAGCTTAATGCTTTAATTGCTGGATCAACTGGATACATTGGTATTCAATTAGTGAAATTATTAGTTAAGCACAAGCACGTAAATATTAGATATTTATGTGGAAACTCATCTATAGGCCAAAAAATTTCATCTTATGAAAAATCATTTAAAAATAAAAAATTACCGAAAATAATAAGATATAACAAAAAACAATTAGAAGATGTTGATGTAATTTTTACCGCTTTACCCAATGGTGAAGCCCAGACAATCTCAAAAGATTTATTAAAGAAAAATACTTTAATTGATCTAGCAGCTGATTTTAGACTTCAAAAAGCTTCTGACTATCTTAAATGGTATAAACAAAAACATAAGGCAATTAGTAATATTAGAAAAAGTATTTATGCTATTCCAGAAATATCTGGTGAAAAAATAAAAAACTTCAAAATTATAGGATGTCCGGGTTGTTATCCTACGTCAATACTTTTACCAATTATTCCATTGATTAAAAAAAAATCTATCAACACAAAAAAAATTATCATTGATTCAAAATCTGGTTATTCAGGTGCTGGTAGGGGTGTTCATAAGAAATATAAGAATAAAAACTTGTATGAGTCATTAAGTGCATATGGAGTTGGTTTTCATCGACATAATTCCGAAATATATCAAGAATTAAGCAAACTTACTAAGTCAGAAATTAAATTTACTTTTACACCCCATTTAACACCAATGTTTAGAGGTATTTTAAGCACTATCTATGTTGATTTAAAAACAGGTTATTCAATAAAAAAAATACATAATATTTTAAAACAATTTTATATTAAAAATAAATTTGTTAAGGTTTTAAAAATTGATTCTTTATTAAGTACAAATGATGTTATCAACAGTAATAATTGTTTTATTTCGGTATGTAGAACTCAATTTAAGAATAAAGTTATTATATTATCAACTATAGATAAT
>CACGEC010000034.1 GCA_902572005.1 uncultured Pelagibacteraceae bacterium
AATACCTTGATGTAATCCAATCACGGATAAATCTTGTTGGGACTGATAACAAAATATAATTATTAAATTCCTCAATAAAATCTATTTTTTTCAACCAACTTTCATAAATATCTATGCCTAATTTATTTCTCATTTCAGTCTGAATTAAATTCCAATCTAGGCTCTCGGACTTTAAGTTATTGAGATTTTTATTTGTATTGTTCATTTTGTTGAGGAAAGTTCAGTTAGAACCATAATAAAATTAATGCAACAAATAATTTCTAAAAATAAAAAAAAAATAAAATCTAGGATTGTGTGAGAGAAATTTATTTTTAAAAATTGTTTTGACAAAAAATTTTTTTATGTATTAAAAAAAATAAATTTAAAAACACAAAATTAGAGGGGGTTAATTTACTAAATCTAAATATTGTAAACAAAAGTGACTTATGTATATATAGCGCGTATGCTTGGAGTTGAATCAACTCTCAGTATAACTTTCTATATCGATGCTATTTTTTTAGTGATTCTTGAAACGTTTCTAGATGCGTTTTGTTTTTTTATAATTCCAGTTTTTGCAATCTTCATCAATTCAGAATTCAACTTAGGTAAGAATTTTAGGGCCTCATTCTTTTTTTTACTTTCAATCAATAAGTTCATTTTCTTAAGTGCATTTTTATATCTGCTTTTTCTAGCCTTATTGACAGCTGTTTGTTTAGATATTCTTCTTATCCTCTTGATTGCAGATTTAGTGTTTGCCATGCGCAGGGGTATAGCTTGAGAATTTCTATTGGTCAATCAAATAATTTAGGTATTTTGGCAAGTATTACAAAAAAAAGTAGACCTGTTAGAAATCGTTTTTTTTTTAATAATTCCACTACAATTAACTCGTTTACAATTCATTCCTCCTCTTTCATAAACATTAAATTTTTTTTGGAAAGTGCCTTTTCTACCTAATGTATTTTTAAAATCTTTTATACTTGAGCCACCCCGTTTAATAGCTTCAAAAAGAATTTTTCTTGAATTTTTTATAATTTTTAGACAATCATCTCTTTTTAACAAACACACCTTTTTGTTTGGATTTATTTTGCATAAAAATAAAATTTCACTTGCGTAAATATTGCCTATTCCAGAGACAAATTTTTGATCTATTAGCATATTTTTAATATTTTTTTTTTTATTTCTAAAAAAAGAAATAACATAATTTGTGTCAAACTTTGATTCAAACGGTTCTGGACCTAAATGTGAAAATCTTTTTTTTAATAAGCTTAAACTCTTAATTATTTGAAAAAATCCAAATCTTCTTGGATCATTATAAATTATTCTTAAGTTTTCAAAAACTATTTCTACATGATTGTGTTTTTTTGGTAAGACTGGTGAGTTATAGAAACTAGTATTAGTGATTAAGTTTTTTTTTTTATCATTTACCAAATGTATAGTTCCAGACATACCAAGGTGAATTAAGCAGAAGTTTTTATTAGATAAGTGCAAAATCAAGTATTTTGAAAATCTATCAACTTTAAAAATTTTTTGATTTTTAAAAATCCTTGTAAAATTTAAAGGTATCTTTATTCTTAAGTTTCTATTTCTAATTATTACTTTTTTAACCTTTTTTTGTTTAATCTTTTTGTTCAATGATTGTCTTACAACTTCTACTTCTGGTAATTCTGGCATTTGATACTATATTCAATATATATTTATTATTATGCAACAATATCTACAAAATAAAAAAGGACTAGTAGAAAGTGTTTTTGATCAAGTTTATGATCAATACGATCTGATGAATGATTTTATGTCTCTTGGAGTTCACAGATTATGGAAAAAAGACTTGTTACATATGATGAATGCCTCCCCCAGACAAAAATTGGTTGATGTGGCCTGTGGAACGGGCGATATTGCAAAACTTTATTTAAATTGTGTAAACAAAAATTCTAAAATTACCTGTGTTGATCCAAATAGGGGAATGATTAAAAAAGGAAAAGAAAAATTAAGTAAATTTCAAAATTTAAACTGGATTGTTGCAGATGCAGAAAATCTTCCAATTAAATCAAATTTATTTGATTTTTATACAATTAGTTTTGGTTTAAGAAATACTAAAGATTTAAGTAAAGCGCTAAAAGAGGCTTACAGAGTATTAAAGCCTGGTGGTCGCTACTTATGCCTCGAATTTTCTAAAATACAAAATTCTAGTTTAGATTTGGTCTACAAGTATTATTCAAAACTCATACCTTCAGTTGGAAAATTTGTGGTTGGTAAAAAAGAGCCTTATGAATATTTGGTCAAAAGTATAGAAAATTTTATAAATCAAGATGAATTAATTGGATTGATGGAAAAAAATGGTTTTGAAAAATGTACATACAGGAATTTATCAGGAGGGATAGTTTCTATTCATAGTGGGTGGAAAATAAAATGATAAAAAAAATAATTACCCTTTTTAAGCTAGGTAGAAAAGTAGCAAAGTCCGATGTTTTAGATATTATATCAAAATTTCAAGCTCCTCCAGTAGCTATTAAAATTTTATTTAAAATTTTGTCATTCTCTTTTTCTCAAAATAAACAAATTGATATTAACAAAGATGAAGGCGAGAGATTGTCTAGTTCATTAGAGTCAATGGGAACAACTTTTATTAAGCTTGGTCAATTCTTAGCAACTAGGCCAGATATAATTGGTGAAGAGCTTTCAAAAAAACTTGAAAATCTTCAGGATAAATTACCACCTTTCTCTTTACTTCAAGCAAAAGAAATAATTAAAAATGATTTAGGTAATGAAACTTTTAATTCTATTATAAACTTAAGTGAGCCAGTAGCTGCAGCATCAATTGCACAAGTACATAAAGCACAAATTAACGATAATGGAACACTTAAAGATGTTGCTGTTAAAATTTTAAGACCTGATATCAAAAAAATTTTCAATGAAGAAATAGATGCAATAATGTTATTTGCTTTTTTAATAGAATCTTTTGTGAAAAAAACTAAAAGACTAAAATTAGTTGAGGTAGTATTTTTACTAAAAGAAATTACAAATCTTGAAATGGACTTAAGGTTTGAAGCTGCGGCTGCTAATGAATATGCAGAGAATACTAAAAATGATGTCGGATTTAGGGTTCCAAAAATTTATTGGAACTTCACTAGTGAAAGTGTAATGACGCTTGATTGGGTAGATGGAGTTTCAATAAGAGAAACTGAAGAGCTTAAACGAAGAAATTTAAATACAGAAAAAATTGCAGAAGATATTATTCAAAATTTTTTAAGACATGCTGTAAGAGATGGTTTTTTTCATGCTGATATGCACCAAGGAAATATATTTATTGATAAAGATGGTCTCATTGTACCAATTGATTTTGGTATTATGGGAAGACTAGACAAAATGAGTAAAAGATTTTTAGCTGAAATATTATTTGGTTTTATTCAAAGAGATTATCGAAAAGTTGCGGAGGTTCATTTAATTGCTGGTTTAGTTCCAAAAGGAGTCCCAATAGATGATTTAGCTCAAGCATTAAGATCAATAGGTGAACCAATTTTTGGTCAAGCCGTAAAAGATATTTCTGGTGGTAAATTATTGAAACAACTTTTTGATGTTACTGAAAAATTTGATATGCAAACCCAGCCCCAGCTTCTTATGCTTCAAAAAACAATGGTCGTTGTAGAAGGAGTAGCGAGAAAATTAAATCCAAATACTAATATTTGGACAACCTCAAAGCCTGTTCTAGAAAATTGGCTCAAAGAAACAAAAGATCCTGTAACGACCTTAAATGAAACTCTTAAAACTACATCAGAAGTAATTAAAAGATTGCCCGAATTCCCTGAGATTATGGATAAAGCAAACCAAGCTTTAACATATTTAGCTAGTGGCCAAATTCCTCAAAATACTAATTCTTATACAGCGCTCAACACAAAAAAAACAGAGATGATAGCTTTTAGAAACCAATCAATTATTGGTTTATTAGCTCTTGTAATTTTTGGTCTATTGGTATTTTAATTCATTCAATGAACGATTTAACAAATAAAAAAATTTTATTTATCATTTGTGGTGGAGTGTCTGCATATAAAAGCTTAGAGACAATAAGATTGTTTAAAAAAAATAATGCAGAAATAAAAACTATCCTAACTAAAAATGCTAGAGAATTTGTTACTCCATTGTCAATAGCGTCTTTATCTCAAGGCAAAGTTTATGAAGATCTTTTTAATGCTGAAAATGAAGCTGAAATGGATCATATAGCTTTATCAAGATGGGCTGATGTGATTGTAGTTGCGCCAACAACTGCAAATACAATTGTTAAACTAAGC
>CACGEC010000035.1 GCA_902572005.1 uncultured Pelagibacteraceae bacterium
CTAATTCCAATTATCTCACCGGGACCCAATCTTCCTTTAGTTAATATTTTTTTTTCATTTAATTCTATCATTCCTGCTTCTGAACCTGCAAAAAGCATTTTATCTTTAGTTATGGCATATCTCAAAGGTCTAAGACCATTTCTATCATTTGCAGCTATAACCCACTCATTATCTGTAGCGGCGATAGCAGCAGGTCCATCCCATGGTTCCATTGTGCTATTCAAAAAATTAAATAATTGTTGATGACTTTTTGATAAAGTCTTATTTTTTTTTGACCATGCATCCGGTACAAGCATCAATTTAGCTAAGGGTGCCGATTGGCCTGATTTATTTAATAACTCAAATACGTTATCTAAAGCCGCAGAGTCAGAAACTCCTTTTTGAATTACTGGTTTTAAATTTTCTACATCATCGAAAAGTGGACTACTCATTTCCTGTTCGTGTACTTTCATCCAGTTTTTATTTCCTTTGTAAGTATTAATTTCACCATTATGTGCTATAGCTCTAAATGGTTGAGCCAAACTCCAGCTAGGTGCAGTGTTTGTAGAAAATCTTTGATGAAAAATTGCATATCTTGAAATGAACCTTGAATCTTTAAGATCTAGATAAAAATCTGATATTGCCTCAGCTAAATATAATCCTTTATAAATTATAGACTTTGAACTAATTGAACAAATATAGAAATTGTTCAATGATGCATCAAAAGCTTTATTTTCAATTCTCTTTCTGGTTTCATAAATTTTTCTTTCCAAATTTTTATCTAATAAATTTGGGTCATTAGATTTAAATAGAACCTGGATAATTTCTGGCATGGTTTGAAGGGCTTTTTCACCCAAAACTTTTGGATTCACTGGTACTTGTCGCCAACCATATATACTAAAATTATTTTTAGTGAGTTCACTTTCAACAATTGTTTTACAATTCTCTTGTGCTGAATAATCATTCTTAGGTAAAAAAATCATTCCTACACAAATTTCAGAATTATCATAATCGTGTCCTGTGACTTGAATTTTTTCTACAAAAAAATCTTTTGGGATTTCAACGTGTATACCAGCTCCATCTCCTGTTTTTCCATCTGCATCAACAGCTCCTCTATGCCAAACTGCTTTTAAAGCCTCAATGCCATATTCAACAATAGCTCTAGATTTTTTTCCTTCTGTAGACGCTATTAAACCAACTCCACAAGCATCATGTTCCATTTCTTTTGAATAAACATGATTTTTAGTTAGTAGTTCTAAATTTTTTTTATAATTTTTCATTATGCTACTTTTGATTTTTTTAATTTAATATTTTCTAAATAAGTTTTCATAGAAGCGGCCGCATCTCTTCCATCTTTGATAGCCCATACAACTAATGAAGCTCCTCTTACAATATCTCCTGCAGCAAATACCCCTTCTAAATTTGTTTCCATTGTATCAAAATTAGTCTTTAATGTTCCCCATTTCGTAACTTGTAATTCTTTTGCATCGAATAAATGTGGAAGATCTTCTGGATCAAAACCAAGAGCTTTAATGACCATATCAGACTTAATTTCAAACTCTGATCCTTCTTTAATTTGAGGCCTTCTTCTACCTGAGTCATCAGGTTCACCTAATTGTATTTGATCAACAATTAAATTTTCAACTTTATTTGTACCTTTAAATTCTTTAGGACTTGACAGCCATACAAATTCAACACCTTCCTCTTCTGCATTAGCAACTTCTCTAGCTGATCCTGGCATGTTTTCTTTATCTCTTCTATAAAGACATTTGACTGATTTTGCTTTTTGTCTTACTGAAGTTCTTACACAATCCATTGCTGTATCACCACCCCCTATAACAACAACATTTTTACCTTCAGCATTTAAGATACCTTTATCAAATAATTCAACTTTATCTCCTAATCCTTTTTTATTAGAAGCTGTTAGAAAATCCATAGCAGGAAATATATTTTCTAAATCATTTCCAGGTAATTCTATTTCTCTAGGTTTATAAACTCCAGTAGCAATTAAAATTACATCATGTTTTTTTCTTAACTGATCTAAAGTGGCATCTTTGCCTACTTCAAAATTTTGAATAAATTCTATTCCCCCATCTTTTAATAACTGTGTTCGTCTTTCAACAACGTGTTTTTCTAATTTAAAATTAGGAATACCATAAATTAGTAGTCCCCCAGCACGATCGTAACGATCATAGACAGTAATCTTGTACCCATTTTTTCTTAATTGTTCAGCTGCTGCTAATCCTGCTGGACCAGCTCCAATTATTCCAACACTTTGGTCTTTTTCGTATTTTACATCAATTGGTTTTACCCAGCCCTTCTCCCAAGCATTATCAGTTATATATTTTTCCATTGAACCAATGGTGACTGTGCCATGACCAGATTGTTCAATAACACAATTACCTTCGCAAAGACGGTCCTGAGGACATATTCTTCCACAAACCTCTGGCATATTGTTTGTGCTTTGTGACAATTCATAAGCTTCTTTAAGTCTTCCCTCTGCAGTTAATTTAAGCCAATCTGGAATATTATTACTCAATGGGCAATGAACTTGACAAAATGGTACTCCACATTGGGAACATCTACTTGATTGCTCTTTTGCTTTTTGATTAATAAAATCATCATAAATCTCATTAAAATCGCCTTTTCTATTTCCAACATCTCGTTTAGGTGGAGTTTGTTGACCTATTTTTACAAATTTTAACATTTTATCAGTCATAATTTTTTTTTGATTCAGAGCAAAATATACATTGTTTTTATTAGTAAAAGAATAATTTAGGTCAGCTTTTATGACCTAAAATATATGAAAATTACCTTAAAATAACGAAAATTTAATTATTGCATACCTATTATGATTAAATGGAATTGTTTTAAATAGATATTTTTTAAGTTACGACACTCATATGTTCCAAGATTTTATAGAAATCCTAATATTATCCGCCGTTCAGGGAGTATCAGAATTTTTACCAATTAGTTCATCAGCTCATTTGATTATAGTGTCTAGCTTATATGATCTTAAAGCAAGTTCCTTATTAATAGATATAAGTTTGCATTTAGGTTCTTTGCTGGCAATAATATTTTTTTTTAGAAAAGATTTGTTTAACCTTAAACATAATCACGAATTGTTAAAATTAGTTATAATAGGTTCGATACCACTTATTATTTTTGGGTACATATTACATTCAACGGAGTTAATATATCTTTTAAGAAATATTAAAATTATAGCTTGGACTACATTATTTTTTGGTATTATTTTATACTTTGCCGATCAAAAAAAAACTGATCAAAATATTTCTAAAGATTTAAATATTAAGTCAATTATATTCATTGGATTATTTCAAATACTTGCTTTAATACCTGGCGTTAGTAGAGCAGGTATTACTATGACTGCTGCACGATTTTTAAATTTTAATAGAGTAGACTCAGGTAAAATTTCATTTTTACTGTCTATCCCTGCCTTAGCAGGAGCAAGCTTTCTTGGGTTAAAAGATATACAGAATGAAACTTTAGAAATTAATTTATTAGTAATTATTGCTATAGTTTTGTCTTTTCTATTTTCGTATATAACGGTAAAATTTTTTTTAAATTATTTAAATAAATTTTCATTAAATATTTTTGTAATTTATAGA
>CACGEC010000036.1 GCA_902572005.1 uncultured Pelagibacteraceae bacterium
TAAAATTCCATCTTCACAAGATTTATCTTTAGGCATAGCTGGGTGAGAATAATTTTCGTTCATTGTTGTAATGTAATAAAATACATTCTCTTTTTTTTCATGCATCCTTTTTAATCCATCTCTAAAAATGACTGCTAATTCATAATGAAATGTGGGATCATATGATACACAGTTGGGAATAGTTGAAGCCATTAGATGACTATGACCATCTTGATGCTGCAGACCTTCTCCTGCTAAAGTTGTTCTTCCAGCTGTAGCTCCAATCAAAAATCCTCTAGACTGACTATCTGCACCTGCCCATGCAAGGTCTCCTACTCTTTGAAATCCAAACATCGAGTAAAAAAGATAAATAGGTATCATCTCAATATCATGATTTGTATATGAAGTTCCTGCTGCAATCCAAGAGGACATCGCTCCAGCTTCTGTAATTCCTTCCTCTAAAACTTGTCCACTTTTTTCCTCTCTGTATGAACTCAATTGAGCAGAGTCTTCAGGTTCGTATTTTTGTCCTTCGTGAGCATATATCCCTACTTTTTGAAAAAAACCCTCCATACCAAACGTTCTAGCCTCATCAGGAATAATAGGGACCAATCGGGGGGGCAACATTTTTATCTCTCAATAAATTTGTAAGCATTCTCACTAATGCCATTGTGGTAGACATTTCTTTTTTGCCAGTTGAAACTTTCATATTGTCAAAAATATCCTTGGGTGGAGCTTTAATTGATTTTGCGTAGGTAGTTCTTTCTGGAATAAATCCTCCTAGTTGAAGTCTTCTTTCTTTAATGTATCTAATCTCTGGAGAATTTTGATCAGGTTTATAATATTCAATATTTTTTACCTGTTGATCAGTCAAAGGAACATCAAATCTATCTCTATAATACATTAAGTCATCAATATCTAATTTCTTAGTCTGGTGCGTGGTATTTACACTTTCTCCACTTTTACCCATACCATATCCTTTAATAGTCTTAGCAATTATAACTGTTGGGCTTCCAGTATTTTTAGACGCTTTATCGTATGCTGCAAAAACTTTATGAGGATCATGACCACCTCTATTTAACCTCCATATATCTTTATCCGAAAGACTAGAAACTAATTCTTTAGTTTCTGGATATTTTCCAAAAAATTTTTCTCTAACATAAGCTCCATCTCTTGCTTTCATCGCTTGATATTCACCATCGACTGTTTCATTCATTGTTTTCACTAAATGACCTGTTTTATCATTTGCTAATAGTTGATCCCAATAAGAACCCCATATCACCTTAATGACATTCCATCCTGCTCCTCTAAAAATTCCCTCTAATTCTTGAATAATTTTTCCATTTCCTCTAACTGGTCCATCCAATCTTTGAAGATTACAATTTATAACAAATATCAAATTATCTAATTTTTCCCTTGCCGCTAAACCTATTGCACCAAGAGACTCCGGCTCATCCATTTCTCCATCACCTAAAAATGCCCAGACCTTTCTACCTTCATCTTTAATTAGACCTCTATTAATTAAATATTTCATATATCTAGCTTGATAAATAGCTAGCATTGGACCTAACCCCATTGAAACTGTCGGAAACTGCCAAAAGTTTGGCATTAGCCATGGATGGGGGTATGAAGACAAACCACCTGGATTAACCTCCTGTCTAAAACTATCTAATTGTTTCTCATTTAATCTTCCCTCAAGAAATGCTCTCGCATACATCCCGGGTGCACTGTGTCCTTGAAAATAAACTAAATCTCCTCCAAATTTATTATTTTTAGCTCTCCAAAAATGATTCATTCCAACATCATACAAAGTAGCGGCAGAAGCAAAAGTTCCAATATGACCTCCAAGTTCAGGAAATTTTTTATTTGCTCTAACTACCATCGCAGCAGCATTCCATCTTATTAAAGATCTTATTCTTCTCTCTATATTTTGATCACCACTAGATTTTTTTTCCTCACTTATAGGGATCGTATTTATATAAGGAGTATTTTGTGTATATGGAATATTAGCTCCTTCCATATATGCTTTATTAATTAGTTCCTTAATTAAATAGTGAGCTCTCTGATTTCCATCCTTTTCTATGACATCTGAAAGAGATTCTAACCATTCACTTGTCTCTAATGGATCAATATCTCCCTTGTTTACAACCTGGATTATTTCTGGTTTTTCATTTTCAATTTTTTGAATTGGTTTTTTTGGTTCTTGATTTTTCTTCAAGGAGCTTTCCGCTTCTTGGATTAAATTCTCAGTATTTTTTGGAACATCTTGTGAAGTAGAAACCTTTTGATCAACACTTGATATATTTAAAATTAAATCACCTTTTGAAACTTTATCACCAACTTTTACAATTATAGACTCAATTTTACCTGAAAAGATTGATGGTATTTCAACACTAGATTTATCACTTTCTATGGTTATTATAGGATCATTCTTTTTAATTTCTTGACCTTCTTTAACCAATAATTCAATTACCTCAACATTTTCAAAATCACCAATGTCAGGAACTAATAATTTTTCAGTCATTTTTATGTCTTATACACTATAAAAAATTGTTTAATGAAAATTTTACCACATTCTGCTCAATTTTTTGACACTCTTTACATGCATGCTTCAAAAATGATTAAAAAGTTATTAAAAACACTTATTCAGCCCAAAGTTAGCACTTATGTAGATGCTAAAATATGGATACAAAAAATTTTATTAGAGGAGAAATACGGAAAAATTAATTCCTAAATTCTCTCCACACACAAAGCTATACCCATTCCTCCACCAATGCATAGTGTTGCGCAACCTTTGTTTTTTTTTTGTCTTTTCATTTCATGTATCAAAGTTACAAGTATTCTTGATCCTGAGGCGCCAATAGGATGGCCAAGAGCTATTGCCCCACCATTAACGTTAACTTTATTTTCATCAATTCCTAATTCACGAATTACCGCAATACTTTGAGATGCAAAAGCCTCATTAATTTCAAACAAATCAATTTCATCTAAATTCCATTTTGCTTTTTTGCTTGCTTCACGAACAGCCTCAATAGGTCCTAAACCCATTATAGATGGATCTACTCCAACAGAAGACCATGATACAATTTTCACTAGTGGTTTCATCGATTTTTTTTCTGCCTCTTCTAATGAGGTTAATAATAAAGCTGCAGCTCCATCGTTAATACCTGAGGAATTTCCAGGTGTAATAGTTCCATCATCCTGAAAAACAGTTTTTAGTTTTTCTAAATCCAGCATTTTTAATCCTTTTCTTGGATGTTCATCTGTATTTAAAATGTTACCTTCATGATTTATTTTTACTAACTCTTCATTAAATTTGTTATTAGCTATAGCTAATTCTGCTTTTTTTTGAGATTTTAAAGCAAATTCATCCTGTTCTTGTCTTGTTATATTAAACTTTTTTGCAAC
>CACGEC010000037.1 GCA_902572005.1 uncultured Pelagibacteraceae bacterium
AAATATTTAAATCCGTTACTTAGCAGCATTAAGTTTAAATCAAAAAAATTTTCTAATATAGAAAAATTTGTTAAAATAAATTTTAAAGATATTAAAACAAAATGGCCAAAAAAATTACCTAAGGGAATAATTCACGGAGATTTATTCATAGACAATATTTTCTTCAAAAAAAATAAATTATCAGGAATGATTGATTTTTACTTCGCAGCAAATGACTATTTTATGTACGAAATTGCTATTTGTGTTAATGCGCTATGTTTTGACAAAAAAAAATCTAAATTTTTTTTAAATAAAAACAAAGTAAGAAACTTAATTAAAGGTTATGAAAGTATTAAAAAATTTTCGGTTGAAGAAAAAAAATCATTAAATATTTTATGTCGTGGTGCTGCAATGAGATATTTTCTAACAAGACTTTATGATTACTCAAATACACCTAAAACAGCACTGATCAAAATAAAGGATCCAAGAGAATATTATCAAAAACTCATAACACATAATAATTTAAAGACTTATAAAGATTATTTTAATTAATGATTAAGATTTATACTGATGGCTCTTGTTTGGAAAATCCTGGAAATGGTGGTTGGGCTGCAATTATTAATGATAACGGAAATATTAAAAAAATTAGTGGTAGTGAAAAAAAAACTACAAATAATAGAATGGAATTAATGGCTCCTATTAATGCTTTAAAAAATATAGATCCTAAATATGAAATCGAAATTTATACAGACTCTCAATATGTTAAACTTGGAATAACTGAATGGATTAATACTTGGATAAAAAATAGTTGGCAAACCTCTAAGAAAGAAGATGTAAAAAATAAAGATTTATGGCTTGAACTATATAATCTCAACAAATCATTAAATATTAAATGGAATTGGGTCAAAGCTCATGCTGGAAATCCGTTAAACGAAGAGGTCGATTTACTTGCTAAAAAAGCTGCAAATCTAGACTAAATCTAGAAAATTTTCTGCTGCTGAAACTTCACATATACCAGTTTCTGCTTCCACTTTTAATTTTTTAACTATCATATCATCAATTAACATTGTGTATCTATTAGATCTAATACCAAGTCCTCTTTCACTTTTATCTACTTCAGCACCTATGGCTTTAATAAAGTTTAATAATGGGTCCCCTATCATAACAATTTTATCACCAACATTATTTTGTTTACCCCAGGCATTCATAACGAATGGATCGTTTGCTGCAATGCAAATAATCTGATCAATTCCTTTGTCTTTGTATTCTTGATGCATTTTTGTATAGCCAGGCAAATGTTTTGCAGAACAAACTGATGTATAAGCGCCTGGTAAACCAAAAATTAAAACTTTTTTGTTTTTTAAAAACTCATTAATATTTTTTTTTACCGGTTCACCATCTTCTAGAACAAAGATTTCCGAGTCGGGTATTTTATCATTTTCTTTTATTTTCATTGAATTCTCTCTTTTATATGATTTTTAATTTTATCTAGATTATTTTCAACTATATCATAGTTTTCTTTTTCCTCTAAAATTAAAGATAATTCATTGGGTAGTTCTGATTTAATATTAATTGCTTTTTCAATCGCATCAGGAAATTTACAAGGATGAGCAGTAGCTAATACAATATTGTTCCCTTCTAATTTGACTTTATCAAGTGCACCGTATCCGATAGCCGTATGTGGATCTAAAATTATATCAAATTCTGTATGAACTTTTTTAATAATATTTAAAACCTCACTTTCATTCATACTTGCAGATAAAAAATTATTATTAATTTTATTTAAATTTTCTTCATTTATTAAGTACTTCCCATTTTCTTTTATATCCTTCATTGCTTTAATCGTTTTTTCATCATTATGATTATTTAAATCATAGATTAATCTTTCAAAATTACTGGCCAATTGAATATCCATACTCGGAGATATAGTCTCAGCAACTTTATCTACATTATATTTTCCTTTAGAAATTGCTCTATGCAAAATATCATTTTGATTGGTTGCTACGACAAATTTATTTACTGGAAGACCAATTTTTTTGGCTAAATAACCTGCATAAACGTCTCCAAAATTACCAGTTGGAACAGAAAAATTAATTGGTTTCGTATTATCTTCAATTAAATAATAACTGTAAAAATAATATACACTTTGAGCAATTATTCTTGCCCAGTTTATAGAATTAACACCTGACATTCTTATTTTATTTGAGAATGATTTGTCAGCAAACATTGCTTTTACTAAATTTTGACAGTCATCGAAATTCCCCTCAACAGCAATATTAAAAACGTTTTTTTCCTTACCGGTTGTCATTAATCTTCTTTGAACTTTTGATATACGATTATAAGGATGTAAAACAAAAATATTAATATTATTTTTACCTTTAATAGCATCAATGGCAGCAGCACCGGTATCTCCAGAAGTTGCAACAACAATATTCAATTTTTCATTCTGATTGTTTAAATAATATTCGTAAAAACCACCTAAAAGCTGCATAGCAATATCTTTAAAAGCTAATGTAGGTCCATGGAATAATTCTAATATTGACCGGTCACCAACCTTAATAAGATCGACCACATTTTTTTTTCTAAAAACTGAGTAGGATTTATCAATAATTTTATTTAAATCCTCTTCACTCATAAAATCACCGATAAAGGGATAAATAATTTTTTTTGCTAATTCGTTATATTCAAGGTTTTTAAATTCAAGTAAGTCTTGTTTTTCATATTTGTGAAGCGATTTTGGTATAAACAATCCCCCATCGTCTGCCAACCCTTTAATAAAAACATCCTTAAATTCAAAGCTGTTTGAGTTATTTCTAGTGCTTACATAGTTCATTTAATAATTTTTTTTTCTAAAATATAAATATAGCAAAAGAATTGAAATCGCTAATGAAAACCAAGTAATTGCATATTTCTTATGATTATTAGAAATATTAGCAGTAA
>CACGEC010000038.1 GCA_902572005.1 uncultured Pelagibacteraceae bacterium
TTTTTTCTATCAGTTATTTTTAGATTCCCATCTCTAGTGAATTCTCCTATATCTCCAGTGTGTAACCAACCATCTTTAATAACATCATCTGTTTCTTTTTTCATATTCCAATATCCAAGCATAACATTTTCACCCTTAACCAAAATTTCACCATCTTCAGCGATTTTTACTTGATTGGTTTTAAATGGTGGGCCAACAGTTTCGATTTTAATTTTTCCTGGGATATTACAGCTCACGACCGGGGAAGTTTCAGTTAATCCATAACCTTGTAAAGTTGGCAAACCTATAGAGTTCAAAAATTCACCAATTTTTTGATCCAAGGCACCTCCTCCTGAAACAAATGCTTTTAGTTTACCTCCAAACTGACTTTTAATTTTTTTTCTTACTAATCTTTCACATAAAAAATTAACTATTTTTTCCTTAAAATTTAGTTCCTTTTTATCTAAGTTTTTGCTCCCAAGATAAATAGTACTTTCGATCAATCTCTTTTTTAAACCTTTTTGTTTTGAGAAATTTAGAGAAATTTTGCTAAACAAATTTTGATAAAATCTTGGGACAGCTGTCATAATAGTTGGTTGTGCCACAGTCATATTAGGTATCAATTTTTCTAAGCTTTCGGCATAATAAATTTTTGCTCCAAGCGATATTTGTACATATTGGACTGTATGTTCATAAGAATGAGATAGCGGAAGCCAAGTTAAAAAAACTGGTTTTTCATTTTCAACTAGTGTGTGCAAAATGTCTTGTGCTCCCTCGCAATTTGATAAAATACCTCCATGACTAAGCATTACTCCTTTCGGATTACCTGTGGTCCCTGATGTATAAATAATACAAGCGAGATCTTTTCTTAATATTTTATCATTGTAATTCTCAAAGATATTGATTGTCTCCTTTTTAAGATTTTTTTCTAAAATAGTTTCGATACTTTGAATTTCTTGATTAAAATTCTCAATTGAAATTATTTTTGTTTCACTAGAAATAAATTTTTCTATTTTCTTAAATTGAATATTGTTAGAAACTATACATATCTTCGGTTTGCAGTCATTAATTATGTATTTATAATCTTTCTCTGAATATGTGGTGAATAATGGAACTGTTACTCCACCTGCATTCATAATTGCTATATCAGCTATGAGCCACTCTGGTCGATTTTCAGATAATAAAACACACCTGTCTCCTTTAGATAAACTTTTACTTAAATACTCTGATAATGAACAAATATTATTTCTAACTTGTTCCCATGTTAAAAAGTCATTTTCATTATTTTTTAACCATTTTAAAAATGGTTGATTTATTAATTCTTTTTTTTCTTTATACTTTTCAAAAAAGAGCTCTACTAAGCTATTAAGTTTATTTAATTCCATAAATTCTGGTAGGTGAAGAAAGAATTGAGCTTTTACATCTTTCAAAACACGATTTCGAGTATTCCGTGTCATTCATCAAAGATTGATTCATCATTTTTTTACATACTATTTTAAGTGTCAAAGCGGTGTCAAACAATTTTTAAATTTTAAAGAAGTTTTAAATGATTTAATATCATGCCTTATAAATCTTTATAATTGATTAAGTTAAATATTTAAGCTAAAAATTTTTATTTAAATAAAATATCAATTTACTTAATTTATAATGTTATTTCATAATGCTTATATAGATTATAATTCAGTTATTTTTTACGTACATATTCCTAAGTCTGGAGGAACAAGTGTTAGAGAAAATTTGAAAAACTTTTTTAATCCTAATCAAGTTTTAAGATTAACTGAACCAGGTATTAATCATTACATTGATGGTAAGATTAATTCTTTCTATGAAACCAAGGAACAAAATGAAATAAAGAAATGGTTAAAAAGAAAATTTCCTATAATAAAAAAAGTAATTAAAGTTAAAAATTCTTCAAAAAATTTTTTTAAAATAAATGATAATTTATCTGAGAGAGATTATTATTCTTTAACAACTGAAGAAAAGCAAAATTTACGATTTATATCATCAAATCAAGAACGAATGACTGTTCCAAATATTCTAGGAAAATATTTTTTAAAAGTAATGACAATCAGAGATCCATTAAGCAGAATAAAATCTTATTATTTTGAAGCAAAACGCGCTAAGAGTCCTACAAAACCATATCAAATAGCGGCTACTAAATATGATGTTAATGGTTTTATAAATTATTTATATGATAATGAAAATTATATGGTGAGTAATCCATATTGTATTTGTTTAAGTGGGACACAAGATTTCTTAATTACAAAAAAAATAATAGACACTGAATTTTTTTTAGCTGCACCTATGGAAAAAATAGATGAATTTTTAAATTTATTGGTTAGTAAAATTTTTTTAGAAAAAAAAGAATTTAAAAAATACAGAGTCTCAAATGAAAATCATGATGAGGCTATAATATCTGATAAGTTAATAGATAGAATAATATCTACGAATAAAGCAGACATTGATTTAAAGAAACATATAGAATCAGAGTTTAAAAATATTTTAGATAATTATAAATTAAATTTTTAAAAAGATAGTTTTTGTTCATTATTTATTTCTTGGTATTCACGTTTATCTTTAAATTGAGTATGTTTCAAAAGTTAATATTATTCATGAGATTTTATTGGTGGGCGAAGAGAGAATCGAACTCTCACTTCTTACGAAACACGATTTTGAGTCGTGCGCGTCTACCAGTTCCGCCATTCGCCCTTAATTATTTAATAATTTATTAAATAGTATAAGAACTAAAATTATATTAAAACCAAAAAATGTTTAATTCTCTTTACAAAAAATGTTTAGATTTAGCGGCACATAAAAGTTCTAAATATTACTTAGCAGTTGTGTCTTTTATTGAAAGCTCAATATTTCCAATTCCT
>CACGEC010000039.1 GCA_902572005.1 uncultured Pelagibacteraceae bacterium
TGGGAAACAGGATGAATTTTTCCTCTTACAAAAACTCTTTCGGGTAAAGTAACATCAACTTTTTCTTTTTCTAATTTTTGGTTAATTTCTGCATTTTGAATTTCATTTATTTTTGAATTAATTAAATTTTGTAAATCATCTTTAATAACATTTAAATCTGAAGCAAATTTTTTTCTTTCGCTTTCTTCAATTGAGCCTATTTTTTTAAATTGAGTAGAAATAAATCCATTCTTACCAAATAGATCAGATCTTATTTTATTCAATTCAGTAATATCTAACTTTCTATCTAGTTTAGAAAGAAATTCATCTTTTATTTTTTTAAGATCAGACATCTTTACAGATTATTTCTTCAGTAAAATAAAACAATAGTGAAGATTAATTTAAAGCAGATTGTGCTTTTTGAACTATAGTTTTAAAGGCTTCTGGGCTATCATACGCTATTTCAGCTAGAATTTTTCTATCAATTTTAATTCCACATTTATTTAACCCGTTAATAAACCTTGAATAAGTCATACCTTCGGCTCTTACTCCTGCGTTTATTCTTTGAATCCACAAAGACTTAAAATCTCTTTTTTTATTTCTACGATCCCTATAAGCATACTGCATAGCTTTCTCCATTGCTTGCTTTGCAACTCTGATGGTATTTTTTCTTCTGCCCCATTGTCCTTTGACAGCTTTTAAAACTTTTTTATGTTTTGCTCGACTGGTAACACCTCTTTTTACTCTAGCCATTTTAACCTCTTAAACTATATGGCATATACGATTTCACAATTTTTCCATCCTGCTTTGACATCGTAGTTGTGCCTCTTAATTTTCTGATTTGTGAATTAGTTCTTTTAATCATACCATGTCTCTTACCAGCTTGAGCCATCATTACTTTACCTTTAGCTGATATTTTAAATCTTTTTTTTGCTGAGCTTTTAGTTTTTAGTTTTGGCATAATTGAGCGAGGTTATACAAAGAATGATGAAAGTTTACAACCTATATTAAGGCCTATAAAGGCTGGATTACCATGATCATCTGTTTACCGTCAAATTTAGGATGCAGTTCAACCTTTCCAATATCTTTCATATCTTCCTTGATTTTAGTCATCAATTCATTTCCAAGATGAGAATGCTGAAGCTCTCTACCCTTAAATCTAATTGTAAATTTAACTTTATCACCCTTAGCTATAAACTTTTTTGCATTTTTAACTTTAAATTCATAGTCATGAGTTTCCGTTACTGGTCTCATTTTAATTTCTTTTAATGCAATAATTTTTTGTTTTTTTTTTGCAAGATTAGCTTTTTTTTGAGCATCGTATTTAAATTTTCCCATATCCATGATTTTACAAACTGGAGGATTTGCATTTGGAGCAATTTCTATTAAATCTAAACCTTGATTTTTTGCCATTGAGATTGCTTCATTTGTACTTAAAGTTCCTAAATTTTCTCCATCTCTAGCAATCACTTGAACCTCTGGAGATGAAATTCTATTATTAGATCTGGGACCTCTGTCCTTTGTGCGTCTCTGAAAATAATTTTGTTTAAAATCTGCCACTTAATTTGAAGATGCTTTATTTAAAGCAGAGAATTTTTTTAAAAATGTTTTTAGTTCCATATTTTCTTGTTTATTAGAATCCAATCTTCTAATGGTTACAGAGTTACTGTCAACTTCTTTTTTACCACAAATTAGTAAAAGAGGGACTTTTGCTAAAGAATGTTCTCTGATTTTATAATTCAAATTATGGTTTTTTAAATCAACTAATGAGCTCATACCGGCTTCTTTAATTTTTTTTGATACATTTTTCGCGTAGTTTTCAAAATCTTCTGAAATAGGAATGACCACCGTTTGTAATGGAGAAATCCAAAATGGAAATTTTCCAGCATAATTTTCAATCAAGATCCCTATAAATCTTTCGAGTGAACCAAACAATGCTCTATGTAACATTACTGGAACTTTTTTTGTACCATCTTTATCAACATAAGATGCATCTAATCTTCCAGGTAAATTTAAATCAACTTGTACGGTTCCACACTGCCAATCTCTACCGATTGCGTCCCTTAAAACAAATTCAATTTTTGGACCATAAAAAGCTCCTTCACCTTTATTGATAGTGTATTTTAATTTAGTTGCTTTAACTGCCTCTAACAACGACGCCTCAGCCTTATCCCACACTTTATCCTCACCAACTCTTACCTCTGGTCTATCAGCATATTTTAATACTACATTTTCAAAACCTAAATCTTTATATATATCCAAGATTAAATTAGTTACATTCAAACATTCGCTAGTAATTTGATCCTCTGAACAAAATATATGTGCATCATCTTGGGTAAATGCCCTTACTCTAAGAAGTCCGTGTAAAGCTCCTGAAGGTTCATAGCGATGCACTTTTCCAAACTCTGTTATTCTTAATGGTAAATCTCTATAACTTTTTAAACCTTGGTTAAAAACTTGAATATGACCAGGACAATTCATTGGTTTTATAGCAAAAACTTTTTCATCAGGAGT
>CACGEC010000040.1 GCA_902572005.1 uncultured Pelagibacteraceae bacterium
AAATTTAGATAAATCTACTTTTTTTAATTTTAAATTATTCAAAATATTAAAATCTAAAGGTTTTGATTTATAATTTATATTTTCATAAAAATATAATGAATTATAAATTGGAATTTTCATGTCTGGATCATGAGTAAGAATTTTAGCTAAACCATCCTCAAATTTTACAATTGCATGAACATAAGACTTTGGATGAGTTAAAATATTTATTTTTTTATAATCTAAATTAAAAATATTTTTTGCTTCTATAACCTCAAAGACTTTATTCATCATAGTTGCTGAATCGATTGTGATTTTTTTGCCCATGCTCCAATTAGGATGTTTGAGTGCATCACTTAATTTGATTTTATTAAACTTATTTTTTGGTAAATCAATAAAGGGTCCACCTGAAGCTGTAATATAAATCTTTTCAATATTTTTAACATTTTGATTTTGTAATAGTGAAAAAATAGAAAAATGCTCAGAGTCTACTGGGATGAATTTTGTTTTATTTTTTTTAAGTTCTTTTTCGATAAGCGGCCATCCACATACAATCGCTTCTTTGTTAGCTACAGCGATTAATTTTGTATGTTTAATTATTCTATATGTGGGCAATAATCCTCCAATACCAGAGATTGCACTCATTGCGTAATCAACTTTTTTTGGCAAAATAGTTTTTAAGCTTTCAAAATTATTAAAGATTTTAATTTTTTTGCCCATATAAAAATCTTTAGATTTTTCAAAACTCTTTAGATCTGTAATAATTAAATTTTTAACATTAAATTGTTTTGCTTGATTAATTAAATCTTTATAATTGGTATTAGCTGTTAATAATTCTATTTTAAATTTTTTTTTATCTTTTTTTATAATACTAAGTAATGACTTTCCAATAGAACTTGTTGATCCAAGAATAACAATTTTTTTTTTCATTTAAAAATAATTATGAAGATTTGTTAAAAAAATTAAATAAGTAAAAGGGAATGCAAAAATCATTCCATCTATTCTGTCTAAAAGGCCTCCATGACCTGGGATAATTTTTCCTGTATCTTTAAGTTTAGAGAGTCTTTTAAAGTATGAAATAATAATATCGCCTAGTTGACTAACACTAGAAATTAATATTATAAAAATAAAAATTTCTCTTGTTATCTCTACACCGCCAATAAAGTACGTGCTTTGTAAATAAATGTTTATACTTATTATTGATAAAAAATAACCACCAATCATACCTGCATAGGTTTTATTGGGACTAAATTTAGTTAATTTTGGACCTTTAAAAACTTTGCCAAATATATATCCGCCAATATCAGTTGCTACACAGACTATAGTTATTCCTAATAACCATGCATATTCAGCAATCCCAAACATATTTCTTAATTTATAAATTGAATAAAATGAAAAAAATAAAAAGATGAAACCTAATACATTATATTTTTTATTTCTTGTCATCATATGCCATTCATAGCAAGTTATGAAAAAACAGATTGAAATAAAAAAATTAAATAGAAATGAACCTTTTATAATGAAAAAAAGAGCCAAAGGTACCAAAATAATTGAACTTAGTATTCTTTTTTGAAGTTCTTTTTCCATTAGATGTTTCCAAAATTTCTTTTTATTGATCTATAATTTTTAATAATCTTACTATAGTCATTTTCATTAAATTCAGGCCATAATTTTTTTTCAAAGAAAATTTCTGAATAAGCTAATTGCCATAATAAAAAATTACTTAGCCTCTTTGTATTTCCTGTTCTTATGAGTAAATCAGGATCAGGTATATTTTTAGTTTGTAAATATTTTGTAAAGTTTTTTTCATTAATTTTTTGTTTATTTTTACTTAAGTGCTTGAAAGCATTGATGAGTTCAAATTTTGAACCATAGTTCAAAGCTAGGTTAATTTGAAGTTTAGTATTTTTTGCGGTTTTTTTTTCTGATAAATTTAATAATGTATTTAGTTTAGAAGAAAATTTTTTAATACCGATAATTCTTAATTTGATATTTTTTTTATGTAATTCGTCAATTCTATTAATCAAAAAATTTTCTAATAAATTAAACAAATAATTAACTTCTTTTTTAGGTCTTTTCCAATTTTCTGTAGAAAAGGCATAAAGAGTTAAATATTTTATTTTTTGTTTTATTGTCTCTTTAATTATTTTTTCCACAGTATTTAAACCAGCTTTATGACCTGCATTTCGAGAATTTTTATACTTCAAGCCCCATCTTCCATTACCATCCATGATAATGGCTACATGATTTAATGGGTTCATATTGTCATTATTTCTTTTTCTTTTGACGAAACTTTTTCATCAACTAATTGAATGTGCTTATCTGTTATAGTTTGTACATTTTTTTCAAATGACTTTTCTTCATCTTCTCCAATTTTTTTTTCCTTTAAAAGTTTTTTTAATTCCTCATTTGCATCTCTTCGAATATTTCTTATAGAAATTTTACATTTCTCTCCCATTGATTTAATCATTTTTTT
>CACGEC010000041.1 GCA_902572005.1 uncultured Pelagibacteraceae bacterium
CTGAAATTAAACTTAATTTAGCATTTTTTAAAATCTCATAGGCCAATTTAAATACAAAATAAAAAGCAATTAGAACAAATATTTGGCTCAATAAATAATATGCCCAATCTTGAGGACCAAAAATTTGAAAAAAAACTTCTGGAAAAAAAGCACTCATTGGAGGATGTTTATTAAAGCCCCAATCTAAATTACTTCCCCACGCAAGAGCCTCTATTGTATCTAAAGGTAAATTTTTATTTGTTAATGATGGAACTGCTGTCCAAATTATTAAATGTGATAAAGCAAAAATTAAAAAAATATTATTAATATTTCTATTTAAAACATTCATAATCAATTATTTACAATAATTAACCTTGCTTGACACCCATATTTTGCTGAATATACTCCCTCGAATTCAATTTGAAAAAATGCCTAAAACAAGCAAAGTAAAAAAAAAGATCACTAAAGTTAAGACTAAATCTGCTGCTAAAACTAAAACAAAAATTACAACAAAGCCAAAAGAAGTTAATAAAGGTCCTATAAAAATTTCTAAAACATATATTCCAAAAGATACTGAAAAGTATATGTGTGAGAAACACAAAGTATTTTTTAGAATGAAATTACAAGAATGGAAAAAAGAACTTGTAAAAGCTAATAATGAAGCACTTTACAATGGTAGTATGGATGACAATAGTATTTCTGCAGATATTGTTGATCAAGCAAGTTCTTACACTGATAAAAATGTTGAGATGAAAGCTATTAATAGACAAATCAAACTAATATCAGAAATTGATAAAGCTCTATTAAGAATTAAAGATGAAACATATGGTTTTTGTTTAGATACAGCAGAGCCGATTGGGTTAAAAAGACTAATGGCGAGACCGGTTGCAAAGTATACTATTGCTGCACAAGAAAAACATGAGAAAAATGAAAAAGTACATGCCGATGAATAAAAAAAGAAAAAAGAAAAATAGACCTGTTCACAATCCGATTACTTACAATTTTACAAAAAAATATATTTATTTCTATTATGCATTTTTTTGGATACTTTTATTAATATTTGTATTTACAAGATGAATAAAAAATTTGTTTTAATAATTATTATTATACTTGCTATAGAGTTATCAGGTTATGGAATTATAAGTTCATTGATGAGACTTTTAAGTTCTATGAATTAATTAGCGTCTAGAACTGCGTGTAAAAATTGTTTTGTTCTATCGTTTTGAGGGTCACCAAATAATTGTTCGGGAGGTCCTTGCTCAAAGATTTTACCCTCATTAAAAAAACATACTCTATCTGAAATTTCTCTTGCAAACCCCATTTGATGAGTGACCATTATCATAGTTAAATTGTGTTCTTTATTTAAAGATCTAATAACATTTAAAACCTCACCAACAACTTCTGGATCTAGTGCTGATGTGATTTCGTCTAATAACATTACTTTTGGTCTCATGGCTAAAGCTCTTGCAATCGCTACTCTCTGTTGTTGTCCACCAGATAATCTACTTGGGTGTTGATCTTTTTTATCTGTTAGTCCAACAAGTTCTAATAATTCTAATGCTCTTTCCTCTGCTTCTTCTTTTTTCATGCCTAATACTTCAACTGGAGCCTCTATACAATTTTGTAAAGCTGTCATATGTGGAAACAAATTAAATTGTTGAAACACCATACCTATTTTAGATCTTCTTTCTCTTAGATATTTTTCATTTGCTTCAACTAAACTTCCATTTGAATCCATATGCGTTAAAGATTCTCCGTCTAAATGGATTACTCCACCATTTATCTTTTCCAAAGTCATCAAAACTCTCAATACGGTTGTTTTTCCTGATCCAGATGGACCTATAATTGAAACCATTTCATTCTTTTTAATTTCTAAATTAAGTTTATCTAAAACAACTAAATCACCATATTGTTTGGTCACCTCATCGAACTTCACTATAATTTGATCTGAGTTATTTTTTTTCATAATCTATTTTTTTATTTTACCTTGTGATATATTAACATCTCTTTCGAGTTTTCTAACCCACATTGCTGCAGGAATTGATAGTGTTAAAAATATGATGCCCACTAAAGTGTAAGGTTCTAAATATCTATAATTATAACCACCAACTGCTGTTGCTGCATGGAATAATTCTGCAACACCAATCGTTGATAAAAGTGGTGTATCTTTAAATATTCCAACTAAATAATTACCCATTCCAGGAATAGCTATTGGAAATGCTTGAGGCAGAACTATTCTTCTATATGTGTAAATTGTAGAAAAATTTAAAGCTCTGCAAGCTTCCCATTGTGATTTCGAAACTCCCTCAAGTGCTCCTCGATATACTTCTGACATATATGTTC
>CACGEC010000042.1 GCA_902572005.1 uncultured Pelagibacteraceae bacterium
AAGTATTATTTTTTTCAGATTTTGCTCCAACACACCATCCCTCAAAAATAATTACATCTGGTTTATTTTTTAAATCATACCAATGCTTTTTACTAAATCGATCATCTATTGCTTTATTAAAAGTTGGAAGTTTTAGTCTTTTAAATTGTTTTCTTTTCACTTTTTTAAAAAAACTTAACATCATACCAATATCATGAGTTCCAGGAACACCTCGCGTTAAAAGCATTGGATGTATTCTTTTTGATAATCTTATTCGCTCTTTTCTTGTTTTATAAAAATCATCTATAGAAATTCTAAAGACCTTCAATCTGAAATATTTGATTAATATTATCCTTAATAATGAACTTAATGTAGTTTTACCTGTCCCCTGTCCTCCTGCTAAACCTACAAAGTAAGGTCTTTTTTTGTCAGCTTTTTTACTAATCCAAAAACATAAAGGAATTAAAAATGATTTTATCATTTTTTCTTTATTTTTGAATTTGTCTGTTCTTGTTTCTTGAGACTTAATAAACTTGAAACAATCCTTTTTTACCTTACCAAAACATATGCTTAATTGTTTCATGAAAATTATTTTTTATCTAATGGATGGTTTTGACCGTCATTGACTGGAACATCTTTCATATCGAAAGTATTTATTTCATCAATACATCCTACATTAAATCCTGTCATAGCAGGATTGGCTCTTGGATTATGATGCGTATAAATTCCACAAACAGAACAAAAGTAATGTTTGGCGACTTTTGAATGAAATTGATAAAGAGTTAATTTATCTTCACCTTTTGTAACTTTAAAATCTTCATTTTTTACCATCGACATAATTGCTCCTTTTCTTTTACAAATAGAACAATTACATTTTATTACTTTTGCTAAGTCTCCATCTAAATTAATTTCAGCTTCAATAGCACCACAATGACAGATTAATTTTTTCATAGATTATTTATTTTTTTTATTTTTTATAATTAAATTATTGTAAGCAAAGCTTGTTGTACCTGTTTCTCCAATTCTGTAAATACCAATTTTAATATAAGGTTTGCTAGGGCCATATGGTCCATCAGTTTTTTTTTTAGATAATGGTACATCTACATGTTTAGCTATCATTTCATTATTTAAATAATAAAAAACAGTTAATGATTTTGATTTTTTTTGATAATCAATGCTTGCCTTAAATCTATTTTTTTCTCCAGGTTTTAAATAAGCAGTTTTAATCTTTTTGCATTTTTCTGGTGAACACTCTCCCCTTGGAAATTTATATTTAAGTTTCCAGTCCATGCCAATACCAATCCAACTTGGCGGTGCGCCTTTGTTCCTTCCATCATGTATTTGAAAAACTGTTGATCTATATTGTGGTGCTCCTTCAATATAAATATCTGTTTCAAATATAGTTTTACCTACTGGCAATCTGTGAGTAATTTCTTGTCTTCCCGAATAATCATATTCTAAAACTGGTTTTTTATCTGTTGGACAACTACCAACATCTCCCTTATCTAATTTGAAAACAACACTCTCCAATTTAAATTCATTTTTATTATATCTAGTTTTTGGTTTTCCATTTATCACTAGAGACTCTTTATCAGCTATCCCACATGAAATTTTCCATTTATTTTTAATTTTCCACTCATCCGCACTTACGTTTAAAAAACAAAAAAAACTTAAATAGATTGGGATTAAAATATTTCTCTTCATCTTTAAACAAACTATCTCTGGTTGAAGTTATCCACAAGCATACAAAATGTGGTTTTGATGTTCACGTTTTGATTCACTTTTGATTCAGTTACAGACTCAAAATACAACCTCTTGCGTGTATTGTATAAATAAGCTATAAAATAGAACAAAACAAGAACATGAAACTAACTATTCCCTATTATCTACATAAAGCTGGCGCTGGATTTCCATCACCTGCCACTGATTATATCGAAGAAGATATCGATCTAAACATGCATTTGATCAGAAATGTTCCAGCCACTTTCATTATCAGAGTGCAGGGAAAATCAATGGTGGATGTTGGAATTAATGATGGAGACTTATTGGTTGTTGATAAAAGTTTAAAACCAAAAAATTTTTCAACAGTTATTGCAAATGTTCACGATGAACTTGTCGTTAAAACTTTAGTTCAAGAAAGAGATAAAAAATTTCTAACTTCTGGCTCTAAAGATTTCTCTGAAAGGATTTTAATTAACGAAGAAGAAGATGTCTTTATTTGGGGGGTTGTAACTTATGTCATCCATTCAACGTACTAGAAAA
>CACGEC010000043.1 GCA_902572005.1 uncultured Pelagibacteraceae bacterium
AAAATCTTCAATTTTTTTATTATTAATGCATTTATCAAAATTAAATTTATATCCCTGATCTGTAACGAATTTTTTGAGATTATCATTTATTTCCTCAATTGTATTACCTTTCACCCATGCTTGTTGGTTAGAGTACAAACTATCTAATATTTCTAGACCTTGATCTTCTTTACATTGAGTAATTTTTGAAGCATTTAAAGCTGCAATATCTAAAGGAAAATGTCTAAACTCTATTTTAGCCAAACCAGTATCTATGTATTCTTTTTTAAGTTGAGGATAAACATTTTTGTGAAAGTCGGCACAATGACTGCATGTTAGGGACTCGTAAGCAATTATTGTAATTTTTGCATTATCATTTCCTGAAATTATTCTTTTTGTTTCAGCACTAATATTTGTTGTTAAACTGAGAAATAAAAATAAGGTAGTGAGAATTTTTTTCATTTTTCTTTAAAAACTTTAGTAAGTTCGATTAATGATTTTTTAATTTTCTCATTTTTAACATCATTAATCTTTTTTTTAAATTTATAATTTGTCACATTTTCTTCTTGCATGTTTTCTCTTAAATTTTTTTTTTCATCATCAAAACTAATAAATTTAAGTTTTTCAACAACTCTATAGCCAAAAAAGGCATTCATTTTGTCCATCACTTTTTTTTTCGAGTATTCTAGATCAACCTCATGACCTCTTTTCACCATCACTGACAATGTGCTGACTCCAAATTTGTTAGAGCTTTTGAATGATTTTGGATAACAAATTTTAAACAAGTTATCCCCAACTATATATTTCCAATTGCTAAGAGTTTCAGAATAAATATGACCTTTTTTGTTAATAACCTTCTTGATATTTTTTGGCAAAGTGTCTTTAAAAGATCTTAAGCCTTGAATGCTACTGCTTCTCTGCTTAGTATATTTTTTAAATTGCATATGAAAGATCAAGTTGTAACAAAAAAAATTCTTAATTGGTATGATTTAAATAAGAGAACTTTACCATGGCGAAAAGATGTATCTAACGTAAAAAGACAATATTACACCTTAGTAAGTGAGTTTATGCTTCAGCAAACTCAAGTTTCAACTGTAATACCTTATTTTAATAAATTTATAAAAAATGTTCCAAACCTTAAAACTCTAGCAAAAATAAATAATAAAAAACTTGTAAAGCTTTGGGAGGGCCTTGGATATTATTCAAGAGTAAGAAATTTAAAAAAAACTGCTCAATTAATTGTTAAAAATTATAATGGAAAACTTCCTAGTAATTTTGAGGACTTACTATCGTTGCCTGGAATAGGAAATTATACTGCAAGTGCAATTTCAGCTATTGCTTTTAACAAACCTTATATCCCTTTAGACGGAAACATAGAAAGAGTTTTAAAAAGGTATTTATATTTAAAAAAAGAGAAGGATATTCAAAAAGATAACCTTATTAAAAAAAAATCTATATTTGGATCATCCTTAAGATCTAGCGATTATGCTCAAGCTCTAATGGAATTAGGAGCATTAATTTGCAAACCAATTAATCCTTTGTGCAATCAATGTCCTATTTCAAAAAAGTGTAAGTCATTAGAAAAAAAGGATTTTGAATTAACAAAAAATAATAAAAAAAATATAGATAAGTACTTTCTTTTAAAAGTCTATAAAAAGGACAAAAGATATTTATTAATTAAAAATACCAAGTTTAATTTTCTCAAAAACCTATCAATATTTCCTATGGAAGAACTATCTAAACCAAAAAATTTTAGTGAAAATTTAAATTTTAAAATGTCCAATATGAACATGAATATTAAAATCAAATATTTGAAAAATAGTAAAAAATTTCAATCACCTCATTGGGTTGATGAAAACAAATTAGATAATTATATGCTACCATCATTTACAAAAAAAATTGTCAAATACCTTGAGAAGAATTAATGAAGAAAATAGCTATCATCGGAGCTGGAATTTCTGGTTTATTTATTGCCAATTTATTTAAAAATAATACCGACTATCAAATTACAATTTACGAAAAAAATACCACAATTTCTTTGGACGAAGGTTATGGTGTTCAATTATCAGTAAATAGCATCAAGCTTTTAAATGAAATAGGATTTGATAAATTTCAAAATAATGAAAAATTTACTCCTGAAAAAATAAACTTTTATTCAATTAATAACTCAACTAAAATATGTGAATTAAATATTTCGGAATTTAA
>CACGEC010000044.1 GCA_902572005.1 uncultured Pelagibacteraceae bacterium
ATCTCAACGGGTTCTTATTTGCCTACTGTCACATTGAGTGGAAGTAAAAGTCAGCAAGAGACAGATAAATTAACAAACCGTAATGGCACTAATGCCTCTATAACTGATGTGGATCCGACTGTGCAATCAATCACAATCACTCAAACATTAATTGATTTTGGCAGAGGAGCTGAATTAAAAAAAAGTAAAATTGGAATAGAATTAGCAAAGGCAAAATTTTTAAAAAAAGAACAAGATATTTTATATAAATCTATAGAGGCTTATACAGGATTATTAAGCGCTAATGAAAAACTTAAAATAAATAAATCGAATGTTAATTTATTAGATAGACAAGTTGAAACTGACAGAATTAGACTTGAGAGAGGTAATATATCTTTAGCAGATGTGGCTCAATCTGAGTCATCTTTAGCTGGGGCTCAAGCCAAGCTAATTCAAGCAGAAAATGATTTTTTAACAAGTAAACTAAATTATGAAAACGTTATTGGAAAATTAGATAATCCTGAGTTATTAGAAAAGTCATCAATTTTAGAAGTAAGGTTACCTATTGAATTAAATTCAGCGATAGAGCTGTCAGAGAAAAACAATCCAGATTTAATAATTGCAAAATTAGAATATGAACAATCAAAAAAAGACACAACAAGCGCAAGATCTGATCTCGCTCCAACAGCAACCTTGTCATTTGATAGATCAAAAACTGATGATTTGAGTTCTACTTATGATGAGAAAGAACAAGACACTTTAAAAGCAACCGTGACTTGGCCTTTTTTTTCTGGAGGAAAAAATTATGCTAATTTAAAAAAGTCTAAAAGCTTAGAATTACAAAAAAATTTATTGCTTGAAAATATGACTACAAAAAATCAAACAGATGTAGCAAGTGCTTGGTCAAATTATCAATCAAATAAAAGTTTGTTAGATTCTGTTCGAGCTCAAGTAAATGCAGCTGAGATAGCCAATGAAGGAATTGTAGCTGAATATAATAGTGGCTCGGATAGAACAACTTTAGAAGTAATTCAGTCTAATTCTTTGTTATTAAACGCTCAAATTTCGTTAGCTGATTCTGAGAGAAATTATACTCTGTCTCAATTTAATCTTTTAAAATCAGTTGGTTTATTAACCAGCGATTATCTTAAAATTCGATAATATTTGGCTTTTTTAGGTCAAATAAATTAAATCTTGCTAATGAGAACAAAATGTGTACATTTATTTTATGATTCGAGAGTTAAAAAAATTAAAAAAAAAGGCTAAAAATGACGAAAAATAACCTAAAGGTAGTTAAATCTACTAAAGATCAAGAAATGGATATCAAAGAAAAAAACAAAGCATTAGATGCTGCGATCAGCCAGATAACTGACAATTTTGGAAAAGGTTCAGTTATGAAGCTGGGCGAAAAAAGAGCTATGGATATTGAGTCAATATCTACAGGTTCTTTAAGCTTAGACTTAGCTTTAGGAATAGGTGGTTTACCTAAAGGAAGAATTGTAGAAGTTTATGGACCGGAGTCATCTGGAAAAACAACATTAGCATTACAAGTTGTTGCTGAAGCTCAAAAGGCTGGTGGAATTTGTGCATTTGTTGATGCAGAACATGCTTTAGATCCAGTTTATGCAAAAAAATTAGGAGTGAACACTGAAGAGCTTTTAATCTCTCAGCCAGATGCTGGTGAGCAAGCTCTAGAAATAGCAGATACACTAGTAAAATCAGGGTCTATTTCAGTTATTGTAATTGACTCGGTTGCTGCACTAACTCCAAAAGCTGAAATTGAAGGTGAAATGGGAGATCATCATGTAGGTCTTCAATCAAGATTAATGAGTCAGGCTTTAAGAAAATTAACTGGTTCAATTTCAAATACAAACACAATGATGATTTTCATTAACCAAATCAGAATGAAAATTGGAGTTATGTTTGGAAGTCCTGAAACGACATCAGGTGGAAATGCACTAAAGTTTTACTCATCTGTAAGAATGGATATTAGAAGAATTGGTGCAATTAAAGACAAAGATGAAATTATCGGTAACTCTACAAGAGTGAAAGTAGTTAAAAATAAAGTTGCACCACCATTTAAAGTTGTTGAGTTTGACTTGATGTATGGAAAAGGAATTAGTAAAATGGGTGAATTAGTAGACCTAGGAGCTAAAGCCGATGTTATTGAAAAATCAGGAGCATGGTATGCTTATA
>CACGEC010000045.1 GCA_902572005.1 uncultured Pelagibacteraceae bacterium
TTATATGTATTCAACATATCAACGTAATTTTTCAATAAACTCAGAATGCGAAGCAAATCCATCTGCAAAGAAAAAAATTATTATTCTAGGTGGAGGACCTAATAGAATTGGACAAGGAATTGAATTTGATTATTGTTGTTGTCAGGCTAGTTTTTCTTTGAAAGACGCCGGTTTTGAAACAATCATGGTCAACTGTAATCCTGAAACTGTTTCAACAGATTATGATACAAGTGATAGATTATACTTTGAACCTTTAAAAGAGGAATATGTATTCAACATAATTAAAAAAGAAAAAGAAAATGGTAGCCTTGTTGGTGTTATCGCACAGTTTGGTGGGCAAACCCCAATTAAGCTTGCTAAATTTTTATACGATAATAAGCTACCAATTTTAGGAACACAATATACATCAATAGATTTAGCTGAGGACAGAGATAGATTTAGAAATCTACTTAATAAATTAAAACTAAAACAAGCTGAGAGTGGAATTGCTAAAACTTTTAAACAAGCGATTCAAATAGCAGAAAGAATTGGTTTACCACTAATGGTAAGACCTTCCTATGTATTAGGTGGAAGAGCAATGGAAATTGTTCACAAAAAAAATCAACTTAAAAATTTTGTCGAGGAAGCATTCAAAGCAGCAGAAGAAAATCCAATTTTAATTGATAAGTTTATCGATCATGCAATGGAAGTTGATGTTGATGCAATATCTGATGGAAAAAAAGTCTACGTAGCTGGGATTATGCAGCATATTGAAGAAGCAGGAATTCACTCTGGTGATTCAGCCTGTAGTTTACCTCCAGTATCGATTAAACCTTTCCTTATTAAAGAAATAGAAAATCAAACCAAAAAATTGGCTTTAGCTTTAAAAGTTAAAGGTTTCATGAATATTCAATTTGCCATCAAGAAAGATGAAATTTATGTGATTGAAGTAAATCCTAGAGCAAGCAGAACAGTTCCATTTGTGTCAAAAGCAAAGGGTCTTCCACTTGCAAAAATTGCTTCAAGAGTTATGGCTGGTGAAAAATTATCTAAATTTAATTTAAAAGATAATTCTAAAGGTATGTATGCAGTAAAAGAAGCTGTATTCCCTTTTAATAAGTTCCCTAATAGTGATTTGCTTTTAGGTCCTGAAATGAAATCAACAGGTGAAGTAATGGGATTTGATAAAGATTTTGGTATGGCATTCGCAAAGAGTCAAATTGCTTCTGCTAATTCCTTACCAAAACAAGGTCTTGCCTTTATATCTTTAAAAGATTCTCACAAAGATGAAGGCATTCATCTAGCGAAAGGACTTATTAAATTAAATTTTACATTATGTGCAACAAAAGGAACTGCTGAATATATAAGAAAACATGGAATGAAATGTAAGATAATAAATAAGGTTAGCAGTGGATCACCACATATTGTTGATATATTAGATTCTAAAAAAATTGCCCTTGTTATTAACACTGGAGGTGGAAATAGTGAGCACAGGCTTAATGATGCTATCGCACTTAGAAGGGCTACTCTTAAGAATAAAGTTCCTTATTGTACCAACATGTCAACCGCGCTTGCATGTATTGAAGGTATAAAATCTTTAAAGTCAAAAAAACTTGAGGTAACTTCAATTCAAGAGATTAAATAAATTAAATAATTGGTTGTTAAAAATTAAACATACTATAACACTTAAATAATGAGGTACATTTTTTACATTATAATAAGTTTATTATTTTTTTTTAATCTTAGCGCTGAGGAAAAAGTAAAAATCAAATCTGAAAAATTTGATAATTGGTTTTTAGAATGTAGGGAAATTGAAAAAAAAGAAGTGTGTGAACTCGTGCAGCTACTCTCTATAAAAGAATCTAATATTAAGTTTAAGTTTCTTTATTCGATGTTCAAAAATAAAGACGGTAAAATTAAGGAAATATTTAGCATCGTAACCCCGCTTGGTGTAAATTTGATAGTAAACCCCGCAATAAGATTTGATGGTGGCAAACAATATAATTCTAGATATGTAAAATGCGAGGTTTATGGTTGTATAATCTCAATAACTAACAATACTAACAATGAAAAAGTTAATAAGATTACTGAGGAAGTTATTGCAAATTTAAAAAAATCAAATGAACTTGAATTGGCATTACAAATTTTTAATTCAAAATCTTTTGCAATTAAGACATCTTT
>CACGEC010000046.1 GCA_902572005.1 uncultured Pelagibacteraceae bacterium
AGGTTAAAAAAAGTTCAAACTTCAATGCAAGAAAAAGGTATTGAACTTTTAATCTCACAAGACCCATCTAATATGAATTATTTAACCGGTTACGATGCTTGGTCATTTTATTATGCCCAATGTGTAATAGTACATGTTAATGCTGATGAGCCCATTTGTTTTGTTAGAAATCAAGATTCTGGTGGAGCGTATATTAAAACTTATCTAAAGGATGAAAATATAATTAAGTACCATGAGAAATATATTCATACTTGGCCACTACATCCTTATGATGCACTTGTAGATCTTGTTAAAGAGAGAAAGTGGGACAAACTTTCTATAGGACTAGAAATGGATAGCCATTATTTCACGGCTTATTGTTATGAAAAAATAAAACAAGGTTTGCCAAATGCTAAAGTTTTAGATTGTGAAAGATTAGTTAATTGGGTGAGAGTTGTTAAATCAGATGCTGAAATCAAGTTTATGAAAGCAGCAGCTCAAATTACTGAATTAGGAATGAAAAAAGCTTTTGATGCTATTAGCCCTGGAGTTAGACAATGTGATGCAGTTTCAGAAATTTATACTACATTAATAAAAGGAACACCTGAATTTGGTGGAGATTATTCATCCATAGTTCCAATGATACCAACTGGAAAAGGTACATCGGCTTCACACTTAACATGGTCAGAGGATAAATTTGTAGAAGGAGAAGCTACAATTATTGAATTGTCAGGAGTAAATAAAAAATACCATTGTCCTATGGCTAGAACAGTTTTACTTGGCAAACCAGATCAAAAAAAAATCGACACAATGAATAAAACAAATGAAGCACTTCAAGCTGGCATTGGTTTAGTCAAAGCAGGTAATACTGCGGATGATGTTGCCCAAGCTTTTTGGAAAGTATTAGATAAATACGGAATTGAAAAAACTTCAAGAACTGGTTATTCGATTGGTATAGGCTACCCGCCTGATTGGGGCGAACATACTTTAAATATATCAAAAGGTGACATGACAGTATTACAACCTAACGTTACTTTTCATATGATTGCTGTAATGCAATTTGGAAATTGGGGAGTTGAAGCCTCTGAAGCAATAAGAGTTACTGATAAAGGTTATGAACTATTTTGTAATTTTTCTAAAGAACTTCACATTAAAAGCTAGTTATTAAAGGTTGATATTTATTCATACAAATGTTTTAAAGTTACTTTAAATTATGGCCTTAAAAAAAGATTTCGTAAAATTTGATAAAGTTGACAAAAGCTATGACGGTAAAGTTTTAGTTGTCAAAGATCTCCAATTAGATATTGAAGAAGGTGAGTTTGTTACAATGTTAGGACCCTCTGGTTCTGGTAAGACAACTTGCTTAATGATGTTAGCAGGTTTTGAAACACCTACTAACGGTGAAATATATTTAGATGGAAACGCTATCTCAAGTATCCCACCTCATAAAAGAGGAATTGGAATGGTTTTTCAAAACTATGCATTGTTTCCACACATGACAGTTTATGAAAATTTAGCTTTCCCACTTAGGGTAAGAAAAATTCCAAAAGATGAGGCAGATAAAAAAATTGATAAAGCATTATCAATGGTATCACTACAAGGTTTTGCTGACAGAATGCCAGGGCAGTTATCAGGTGGACAACAACAAAGGGTAGCGGTTGCAAGATCATTAGTATTTGATCCACAATTAGTTTTAATGGATGAACCCTTAGGAGCTTTGGATAAAAATTTAAGAGAGAGTATGCAATATGAAATAAAACATATTCACGAAAGTATAGGTGTGACAGTTGTATATGTTACTCATGATCAAAGTGAGGCTCTTACCATGTCGAACCGTATAGCAGTTTTCAATGACGGTAAAGTTCAACAACTTTCAAGTCCTGATGAGTTATATGAAAAACCAGTAAACTCTTTTGTTGCAGAATTTATTGGAGAGAACAATACTTTTGCTGGTGAAGTTACAGATATTTCAAGTGGGAAATGTAAAGTAAAGGTAGCTAATACAGAAATATTAGCAAACCCTATTTCTGTAAAAGGTAAAGGTGAAAAAACAAAAATTTCTTTAAGACCAGAA